>PMOF01000072.1:4187-8697 GCA_003162495.1 Acidobacteriaceae bacterium | reverse complement strand
GGCGACAAGGTAAACATTGCGCCGGGAGGATTGACGCGCGTTGCCCTTGAAAAAGGTTCGCTGGTGGTTAACTCATCGCAGGGCGGAGGCAGTAAAGACACATGGGTTCTGGAACAGTAACTCGCCACGAAGGCCGGAAGAGTACATCGATGCTATCGCGCGTTGCCGACAGTCTTTACTGGATGAGCCGCTACCTGGAGCGGGCGGAGAACATCGTGCGCCTGCTGGACGTGACCATGAGCCTGATGCTGGACACAGGTGGAACCAGCGCAGAGACTCGCTGGCAGCGGATGATGGACTCATTGGGCAAACAGACGGGCATGGATTGGGACGGCGAAATGGAGTCGATGGCCCGCATGCTGGTGTTTGACAGCCTCAATCCCGTCTCAGTCACGTTTTGCGTGAATGAAGCGCGGGAGAACGCTCGCCAGGTGCGCGAAGAAATATCGAGCGAGCAGTGGCAGCGGCTCAACCGGCTTTACCACCAGATGCACTCGCCGCATACGCAAACCCAGTTCCGCTCGAACATCAACGATGCGCTGGCTTCGGTGCTGGATGGCATTCACCTGTTCAAGGGGGTAAGCGATACGACCATGATTCATGGGCAGGGCTGGCAGTTTATCCGCCTGGGCCGCTACCTGGAACGCGCCTACTCCACCGCGACGCTGCTGGAGGTCTACCAGCCGGACCTGTTTCAAGTGCATGGGGGCGAGCACTCCGGCTACCAGTACCTTGAGCTGGTTGGGCTGCTGCGCTGTTGTACTTCGTTTGAGGCGTATTGCCAGGTTTACACGGCGGATCTGGCCCCGGATCGGATTCTGGAATTTCTGCTGCTCAACCGCGACTTTCCCCACGCTATCCGCTACTGCGTAGACGGCATCCGCCACGCCATTGAGTCAGTGCAACGCACGGGCGGGCGGCGCACCCCGGACGAGCTGATCGCGATCACCGGGCGGCTGCACGCGATGCTTGTCTATACCACCATCGGCGAGATTCTGGCGGGCGACACAGCGGGTTTCCTGCATTCCATTCGCGAACAGTGCATGGAAATTCATGAACTCATCTATCGCTACTATGTGCAGTATTCCATTCAATCCGCGCTGACCATCTGGTAGGGAGCACGCATGAACTTTTATTCCATCCGGCACCTTACGCGCTTCCGCTACTCTGAGCCCATCAGCGAGAGCATCATGGAAACGCGCATGCATCCGCGCTCTGACCTGAACCAGCACTGCCTCACATTTTCGCTTTCGGTGAGCCCGCGCTGCCGCGTCTTCAGCTATCGCGATCACCTGGGAAACAATGTGCAGCATTTCGACATCCCGGGGGAACATAACCAGCTGGTGATCGTGGCCGAGTCGGTTGTGGAGCAGCAGGTGCTGCCCGAGGTGCCGCGCTTTCTATCGCCCGATGCGTGGGCGGCGCTGGACGATATGGTGAATGCCGGCGATTACTGGGAGATGCTGCTGCCCAGCACCTTTGCCGTGCAGACCCCGGCGGTAACCCTGCTGGCCTCTCAAATGGGCGTAACCCGGCGGGACGATCCGATGCTGCTGGCGCAGGAACTGAATGAGCGGCTCTTCGACTACTTCAGATACGTGCCCCGCTCCACGCGCGTGGACTCGCCCATTGACGAGGCCATCATCAGCGGCGAGGGCGTTTGCCAGGACTTTGCCCACACCATGATCGCCCTGTTGCGCCACGTGCGCATTCCGGCCCGCTATGTTTCCGGTTACCTGTATCGCGGCCGGGAGGACCATGACCGCTCGACCCCGGACTCCACGCACGCATGGGTCGATGTGCTGCTTCCGCACCTGGGCTGGGTGGGTTTCGACCCTACCAATAACCTGATCGCCCACCACCGGCATATCCGCACGGCGGTGGGCCGGGATTACGCCGATGTGCCACCGACGCATGGCATTTTTCGTGGACAGACCGACAGCGAACTCTATGTGGCGGTGCATGTCGAGGCCGCAGACCAGCCGCCGGCTCTGGACCGCACGTTGCCTATCCCCGACGACTGGAGTGTGCTGGTGGAGCGCGCCCAGCAACTTCCCGAGGCCGGCGTGCCGTTCATCGATTTGCAACAGATGCAGCAGCAGCAATAGCTTCCGCGGGCTCAAAGCGGACGGCCAGCGTCATTTTTTTGGACGACTTTGATCGCGGGCTGAGCGGGCTGAAGGCCGGATTTTTCAAGCCGGCTTGCTTCGGAGATCAGTCGGCATTTGCGGGGCTTGCGGCGGCGGGGGCAGCCCCGTTCAACGGCAACCGCACCTGGAAGCGCGTGTTTCCCGGTTCGGACTCGACTTCGATGGTGCCGCCGAATTTCTGCGTTACGATGCGGTGGACGATCTCCAGGCCCAGCCCGGTGCCCGAGCCCTGCGGCTTGGTGGTGAAAAAGGCTTCGAAGATGTGGGGAAGCGTTTCGGGTGAAATCCCGGTACCGTGATCGGTGATGCTGACGGTCAGCCAGCCCGGCTCATTCGAAGTTGCGATCTCGATCCGCGCGCCCTGGGGTGAGGCGTCCACCGCATTGTCAATCAGATTGGTCCACACCTGGCTGAGCGCTGAGCCGCGGGTATTGATGGTGGACGGCGACGCATTAAAGCGCTTGTCCACCTCGATCTGCTTGATGCGCAGTTTGTGGCCCAGGATGGTGAGAGTGCTTTGCAGGCTGTCATGCACGTCGAGTTCCTTGGCCGGCGACCGCTCGTCGTAGGCGAACTTTTTGACCGCCATNNTCGCGATCGAAGCCGATGGCTACCAGCGCCGGGCCGATGGTGAATGCGTTTTTCACGCCGGTCTGTTGCAGCCATGCGGAGAGCGCCTCCTCGGCGTCGGACTGTTCCACGGAACTCAACGCCGGTGCCTGGCAGCTTCGCATGGCGTGCTCCAACAGGCTGTGCATGCACTCGAGCTGGGCAACTGTTTTTGGCTTGGAGCTGGAGCGCAGGCTGAGCTCCTGCAGGCGCAAGAGGTTTTCGCGCAACTGCGAGGCGGCGCGTTTGGCCGCGGTGCCCGGATTATGCAGCTCATGCATAAGGCCGGCGGCAAGGGTGCCCAGTGAAACCAGCTTTTCACGGTGCAGCGCCTCGGCCTGATGAGCGTGCAGCCGCTGCGACATATTGGCCAGCACCACCTTACGCAGCGCGGGACAGCAGGCCAGCAGCGCCCAAAAGTTTTCCTCGGTGAACCGCAGCAGCAATGAATCTCGCTCGGCTACCATGAAAGATGTAGACGCGGTCTTTCCGGTGAGAAGGGGAGTTTCGCCAAAGCCCTCGCCGGCACGGGCGATTCCAAGCAGGGTCCGGGAGCCGTCCGGCTCCGGCCGCTCGGCGCGGACCTCGCCCTCGAGCACCAGCCAGTAGGAGATCGTCTTCTCTCCGGGTTCGGTGAGCACGGCGCCGGCTTTAGCCCGGACGCGGTCCACCCGTTCAACACCCCGCAGGGCGTCCAAATAGATTTGCGGATCGGTCTCTGCAAACGGCAAGGTGTGGCGCAACGCCTCTGCAACCTCGCGCACGGGGAGTGATTCAATCTCGATCAGTGGTTCAACCTCGTTCATCCCAAGTTTCCCTTAAAATCCTGCCAGATACTGATGCGCAAACTGCACTGCAATCGAACCCTCGCCGACCGCAGAAGCAACTCGCTTGACCGACCCGTGGCGCACATCGCCGGCGACAAACACGCCGGGCACGCTGGACTCCAGCAGAAACGGTTCGCGCTTTTCCCGCCATTCTTCCGGCAGCTTTCCCTCGAGGCGCAGATCTGGCCCTGCCAGCAGGAAGCCACGCTCGTCTCTCAGGATGGAGGGCGGCAGCCAGCTGGTTCCCGGAGCCGCGCCGATAAACACAAACAGCGACGTAGCCGGCACCACAGACTCTCCCTGAGGGCCTTGCAGCTTCAACCCCTCCAGGCGGTCCTGGCCAATGGCTTCCAGCACCTGCGTATCCGCCTCCAACACAATATTGGATGTGCGCTCGATCTCATCGATTAAGTATTTCGACATGGTGGCGGATAAACCCTTTCCTCGGATCAGCATGATGACCTTGAAGGCGAACTTGGCAAAGTGAAGCGCGGCCTGGCCGGCGGAGTTGGCGCCGCCCACCACGTAGACCTCTTCATCCTTGCAGGCCACCGCTTCCACCAGCGCGGCTCCATAGTAGATGCCACGCCCGGTCAGCCTGTCCGAGCCCGGAATGTCGAGCTTGCGATATTGCACCCCGGGAGCCAGCAGCACCACGTGGCTTGAAACCTCGCGCCCATTGGCCAATTCCACGAACCGGTACTGGCCGTCGATGCGCAGGCCGGCGGCCCGCTGGGTGAGAAACTCCGCGCCGAACCGCGAAGCCTGGACGTGCGCGCGGCGTCCCAGGTCGGCTCCGGTGACGCCGGAGGGGAATCCAAGGTAGTTTTCGATTCGCGACGTGGAACCAGCCTGCCCGCCGGGGGCGTCCGGCTCGATAACCAGGGTGCGCAGTCCTTCGCTGGCGCCATATACGGCCGCCGC
>PMOF01000072.1:3542-4177 GCA_003162495.1 Acidobacteriaceae bacterium | reverse complement strand
GCCAGAGCGTCCGGCTCCGGATCGACCAGCGAACTGCCATCGGCGAACAGGACCACTGGCAACTGATCGGGGTCCAACTGCCGTTCATTCAGCAGCTTCAGGGCGTCCTGGTTGCCGGCAATGTCGAGCCAGCGGTAAGGCACATGGTTGCTGGAAAGGAAGCTGCGCACGCGATGGTCCTTGGGAGACCAGCGGTGGCCGATGACGCGCAACCCCTCAAAAGGCGGCTGATAGCCAGCCTGCCAGTCCTCCAGCAAATCGCTCAACACCGGATAGAGCTTTTCTTCCGGCGGGTCCCAAGGCTTGTTCAGGTAGTAGTGAATGCGGGCGGAGTTGATGGCCCGGATGGCGGCTTCGGTGTCGGCATAGGCGGTCAGCAGCACCCGCCGCGCCTCGGGGTACTGGTCGCGCGCCTGCTCCAGAAACTCGACCCCTGTCATGCCCGGCATGCGCTGATCGCTGAGCAACAGGGCAACGGGCTCGTTGCGGGCCTTCAATTGGGCCAAGGTATCCAGGGCAGCCTTGCCGCTGGCCGCCCGCATCACGCGGTAGGTGGCCCCGTATTGCCGGCGCAGGTCCTGGACAATGGCTTCCAGAACCCCAATGTCGTCATCCACCGCCAGCAGAATGGGTCT
>PMOF01000072.1:0-3434 GCA_003162495.1 Acidobacteriaceae bacterium | reverse complement strand
ACATGCCGCAGATTTTGCGTCGATGTACCGATAGTACCGTAAGAGGCAAAACGGATGGCTGTGCTTGAGCCGACGATTTTGGTTTGCGGGCAAAGAGAGTCGGACGAGTGCAAGAATGATCCGTTGAGGTTTTCAGGCAGGTGAGGCACACATCATGAACAAGGTCATTCTGGCCGATTCGCAGGCAATCTTTCGGGCAGGTACAGCCAAGGTGCTGGCGATGGACGAGGATTTGCGGATCATTGCGCAGTGCACGGATCTGGATCGCATGTTCCATGCGGTGACCACGTTTCCCGGGTCCATTGTGGTGTTTGCCAGCTCAATGCGGCCCGATATGGTCCGATTAAGGTCGGTGCTGGAGACCGCGGGCAGCCGCGGAATCGTGATTGCGGAAAACAACGAAGCCGCAAGCAGCTATCTGGGGCAGGGGTTTCGCGGTGTGGTGTTTCGCAACGTAACCGGCACCGCCCTGGTGGAGTGCGTGCGCCAGGTGGCCGCGGGTAATACGTGGCAGCCCCCACAGCTGATGCAGGTCGATTCGCCGGAAGAAGACATGGTGGGCATGCGGGTCCGCGATCGGCTGACCCCGAAGGAGATGCGCATTGTGGCGCTCATCGTTCAGGGTTGTAAGAATCGCGAGATTGCCAGCCGGCTGAAGACCACAGAGCAGGTGATCAAGAACTACCTGCGGTCGATCTACGACAAGACCGGAGTGAGCGACCGATTGGAACTGGCGCTTTTCACTATCCACCACAGGGTGCTGGCGCAAGCCGCCGCCGAGGTAGGCAGCAAGCTTGAAGCCGAAGAACAGGCCACGCCGACGGCCGTGGCGTAACGCATCTGCTTTGCATGGGTTGATGATCGTTCGGTCGCTACGATAAAGCGGCCCGAATATCTGCCAGGGTGACCATGAGCATCATGGGTTCATGTGGGCTTGGTTCAAAGCCGAGCGCCAGATAGAACTTCTTGGCCGGCTCCGAGATCGCGTGAACTACGATGCCGCGGATGCCGATGACATCGGCCGCATAGGCAACGCGGCGTGCGGCGTCGCAGAAAAGGGCGCGACCGATGCCGTGCCCATGCCAACCGGCATCTACTGCCAGACGACCCAACACGGCAATCGGAATGGGATTCGGCATATTGCGCCTGAACCGGCCGGGAGCGCTTTCCACTGTGATCGCGCCAGATGCCAGCGCGTAATAGGCAATAACTCTTTTACCGCTGCATACGACAAAGGTTCGCGAAGCACCACTTGCCTGGTTGGCGCGCGCCCGGCGTTTCAGCCAATCGTCAAGCGTGGCCTCGCCGCAGCAGAAATCCACGCACTCATGCGATTCCCCAAGCGGCTCGGGCGGCTGGAGTTCACTTACTTCTCCCATGGCGCAGCAGTTGCGAGAGTGCGGCGGAGGGTGGCGTTCGGTTGCGGCGGCGCATCGAGGCGCGCCAGGAACTCGGAGTAGGCCTTGGATTTGATCGCAAAGACCGTGCGGTCCATAAGCGCATCCTCAGCGGCGCGGCGAGCGGCATTCAGCACGAATTCTGTTCGATTCTTGCCCGTGATTTCCGCGGCACGATCGATCAGCCCGCGCAACTCAGGCTTGACGCGCAGATTCAGCGTCTCGCGGAGCGCTTTTGCAGGTTCAAGCGTACGCATCACAATACCTCCACCTCTGGAAGGATAGCACGATGTAATGACGATGTCATTACGGAAGGCGAGTTCGGCTTTGGGGCCTATAGTTTTTCCGCAACGCTCTTGGCCTGGGTGAAGAGGGTCAAGTAATCCGGGCCGCCGGCTTTGGAGTCGGTGCCGGACATATTAAAACCTCCAAAGGGGTGCGCGCCAACCATGGCCCCGGTGCATTTGCGGTTAACGTACAGATTGCCAACATGAAACTCGCGGCGGGCGTGATCGATCAGCTCGCGGTTGGTGGTATAGATCGCGCCGGTGAGCCCGTACTCGGTGTTATTGGCCACGCGGAGGCCTTCTTCGTAGCTCTCCACTTTGATGATGGCCAGGACCGGGCCGAAGATTTCTTCCTGGGCGATCACAGCGTTGGGAGCGATGTCGGCAAAGACCGTGGGCTCTAGGAAATAGCCATTATCCGCAGCCTTAGGGGCATGGCCGCCGGCGATCAGGCGGCCTTCCTGCTTGCCGATCTCAATATAGGCCAGCATGGAGGCGAGGGCGCTTTCATTCACCACCGGGCCGAGGTTGGGGTTGGTCAGCGGGTCGCCGACGGTGAGCTGTGCCACACGCTCGCGCACGCGCTCGACAAACACATCGTAAATCTGGGCTTCGACGATGGCGCGGGAGCAGGCGGAGCACTTCTGGCCGCTGAATCCAAAGGCGGAGGCGACTACGCCTTCTACGGCCGCGTCGAGGTCGGCATCAGCGCACACCAGGATGGAATCTTTTCCGCCCATTTCAAGGATGGTGCGCTTGATCCAGATCTGGCCGGGACGGGCCTTGGCGGCGCGCTCATGAATGTCGAGACCGACGGATTTGGAACCGGTGAAGGCGATGAAGCGGGTCTTGGGGTGTTCCACGATGGCGTTGCCAAAGGTAGCCCCGGAGCCGGGGCAGAAGTTGACCACGCCGCCGGGGAGTCCGGCTTCTTCAAGGACTTCAACGAATTTTGCGGCGATGGTGGGGGAGTCGCTGGAGGGCTTGAGAATGACCGTGTTGCCGGTGACGATGGCGGCCGCGGTCATGCCGGCCATGATGGCGAAGGGGAAGTTCCAGGGGGGAATGACCGCGCCCACGCCGAGCGGAATGTAGAGCAGCTGGTTGCGTTCTCCGGGGTAGGAGATGGGGGTTTTGGCGGCGGCCAGGCGGAGAGCTTCGCGCGCGTAAAACTCAAGGAAATCGATGGTTTCCGCTACGTCGGCGTCGGCCTCGGCCCAGTTCTTGCCAACCTCGTAGGTGAGCCAGGCGCAAAACTCGAACTTGCGATCGCGAATGATGCCGGCTGCGTTGAGTAGGAGGGAAACCCTGGTTTCGACGGAGGTTCGGCTCCAGGACTCGAAGGCTTCGAGGGCTGCTTGCATCGCTTCTTCAGCATGCTCAGCGCCAGCTTTCTGGTGGACAGCGACGACCTGGGCCGGACGCGCCGGGTTGAGAGAGCGAATTTTGCCCGCCGTCTTGAGGCGGCGACCGCCAATGATCAGGTCGTATTCGTGGCCCAGCTGGCTGGCGACCAAATCCAACGCGGCCCGCATGGCGCGGGCGTTTTCAGGGGACATGAAGTCGATGAAGGGCTCGTTCACAAAGCCGCCCTGGGGTGTGCGCGGCTGAATCTGGGTGGGAAGGGTTGCAGTTGCCATAACGTCTCTTAGTGTAGAACAAAGCGGCGTCGTAGGGCAGGGAACAGGGAATAGGGACTAGGGACTAGGGGACGGGGACTAGTGACTAGGGACCAAGGGACTAGGGACCA
>PMOF01000275.1 GCA_003162495.1 Acidobacteriaceae bacterium | reverse complement strand
TTTGCCCTGTGCGGCGGCCTGGTGTTCAACGTGGCCAACCTCCTGCTGGTAGCAGCCATCGAGGTCGCTGGCCTGGCCGTCGCCTTTCCTGTCGGGATTGGGCTGGCCCTGGTTATCGGCGCGGTTTCGAGCTACCTGGTCACCCCAGCGGCCAATCCCCTGCTGCTGTTTGGCGGAGTCACCCTGGTCACCGTCGCCATTGTGCTTGACGCCGCGGCCTATCGCAAGCGCGAAGCCACGGCCAAGGCGACAACCACACGCGGCATTGTTCTCTCGCTGGTAGCCGGAGTGCTGATGGGCGGCTGGTACCCAATTGCAACCCACGACCTGGGCACAGCCTCAAGTCCCGGGCCTTACGCCATCGCTCTGTTCTTTGCCATAGGCGTACTGCTTTCTACGATTCCTGCCAACCTACTGCTGATGGCCAAACCGCTCGACGGCAAGCCTCCAGTCGAAGGCTCCGGCTATTGGCGTGCGCCCTTCGGCTGGCACCTGGCGGGCCTGTTTGGCGGGGCGATCTGGTGCGTGGGCGCAGTGGCCAACTTTATTGCCTCAGTAGCGCACTTGGCGAGACCCATCGGGCCGGCCGTCTCCTACTCGATTGGCCAGGGCGCGACCATGGTGTCAGCGTGCTGGGGCGTTTTCGTGTGGCGCGAGTTTGCCGGCGCACCGCGCGCAGCCAAGCTATTCTTGTTCTTCATGTTTATTTTCTTCCTGCTGGGGCTCGGCGCCATTGCCCTGGCTCCGCTCTACTAAAATCCGAGAGGTCCGCATCATGAGCGATCCGCGCAAGCCCATCGTCGTCGTTGGCAGCGTCACCATGGATATGGTGACCACCGCCAAGCAGATTCCGCGCATCGGCCAGACCGTGATCGGCACGGGCTTTGCGACCACACCCGGCGGCAAGGGCGCCAACCAGGCCGTGGCCGCGGCGCGCATGGGTTACGCGGTCGAGATGGTGGGCATGGTGGGCGACGATCTCTACGCGCAGGCGTTGCTCGACAACCTGGCCGCGGCGGGCGTGGGAACTGCAGCCATGGAGCGTGTGGCCGGGTCTTCCGGGCTGGCGCCCATTTTCCTGGCCGAGAGCGGCGAGAACAGCATTGTCGTGGTGCCCGGCGCTAACGGCAAGGTGGACTGCGCGGCCGTCGACCGCCACTCCGCACTGATCCGCTCCGCCGGCATGGTGCTGTGCCAACTGGAACTCCCCCTCGAAACCGTCAGCCATGTGCTGGCTCTGTGTACGGAGGTGGGCGTGCCGGTGATGCTCGATCCCGCTCCAGCCGCGCCTCTGCCGGGATCAACGTGGAAGCAGTTGGCCTGGTTCACGCCCAACGAAACCGAGGCGGCGTTTTATCTGCATGAAGAATCGAAACCCGAGAAGGCTGCGCAAGAGCTGCTGGCCAGGGGGCTCAGCGGCGTAGTGCTGAAGCGCGGGGCGGAAGGAGCGTACGTGGCCGTTGCCGGCGGAAAAGCGGCCTGGGTGCAGCCTTTTAATGTGGAAGCAGTCAACACTGTGGGCGCGGGCGACTGCTTCAACGGAGCCTTTGCCGTGGCATTGCTCGAAGGCCGCGACCCGTGGACTGCGGCTCGATTTGCCTGCGCGGCGGCGGCCATCTCGGTCACACGGCCCGGCGCGCAAGCATCCATGCCGTCGAGGGGCGAAGTGGATGCTTTTCTGGCGGGGCAAGTATAGAGTTCCTTGCTCAGACCGAGACATACAGAACCTCATGAGATGAATCGATACTTATTCCTAAATAATTGAAAGAGGAGGACATATTCTCTCCTGAAATAAGAAGTAATCCCACACTTTGACAACCGGGCAGATTGGAGCGATGATAGCGAAGAAAAGGCGAATTATTGCTATGCCCTCCGCCGCTGCTCTTCGTACCCAGATTGAGAACGCACTCGAACGCCGCTTTCCCGCGGCGCTGACGCCCGTTGCGCGCACCATCCTAGAAACCGCGGCGACAGGGATTCCCGAGGTGGACCGGCTGCTGGACGGCGGCCTGCCGGTGGGCGCAATCAGCGAGCTGACGGGACCGGAATCTTCCGGGCGGACCAGTCTTGCGCTTTCGTTTCTGGCCAGGCGCACGCAGCAGGATCAGGTGTGCGCGTGGGTGGATGTGAACGATGCCTTCGATGCGGAATCGGCAGCGGCCAGTGGAGTGAGGCTACGGCAGTTGCTTTGGGTGCGCTGCCGGAGTGCGTCAGCCATCGCGAGCGGTAAACCGTGTGCGCGGTTACAGCGAAACCAGAGTAGCTGTACCGAGGAAGCACATCGCCAAGCGGCTTTTTCCTTACGAAAAAGCCGCCTCGCACACACGTTGCCAGAGCACGTTTACTCTGGTTTCGCTCTCGATCAGGCTTTGCGCGCAACGGATCTGCTTCTGCAGGCCGGCGGCTTTGCTGCCGTGATGCTGGACCTGGGCAGCACGGCTCCGGAGCACGCGTCGAAAATTCCGCTCGCAACCTGGTTCCGCTTTCGCCAGGCAGCGGATCGCACGCACTGTTCCCTGCTGGTGCTGGCGCAGGCTTCGTTTGCGCAATCAAGCGCGGCGCTGGTTCTAGAATGCGCGGCACTGCACGAGGAAACCACACGCGCGACGGTATGGAGCGGCTTCACGTTTGAAGTGCGTCGCAGCCGACAGCGCTTCGCTCCCGCCCTGGCCGCGATGCGTAAACCGCCTGCATCCACGTGGTCGGCGAGCAGCGCGTGGGAAAGGGATGTCTGTGCATGAAACAGGAACTCTATCTGTGCGTCCACACCGCAGAGTTTCCGGCGCAGGCCTTGTTGCGCCTGCGCACCGAGTTCGCATCGGAACCGGTGGCGGTGCTCGAAGGTCGCGCGCCTAGTGAGACGGTCTGCTCTCTCAACAGCGCGGCGCGGCTCAAGGGCGTGGCGTTGGGCATGACCCGCCATGAAGCGGAAAGCATTCCGGGATTGCGGCTGCTGGCGCGCTCCATCGAAACCGAGTCTGCGGCACGCTCTGTTTTTTTGGAGTGCGCCGCGCATTTTTCTCCTCGCATTGAGGCCGCGAGCCAGGGAACAGACTGTGCGTGCATCCTGGACATTGCCGGCACGGAACGGCTCTTCGGTCCGCCGGAAGCACTGGCCGAGCGTCTGCGCGCGGCTCTTCGCTCCGCCGGCTTTCGCGCCTCAATCGCGGTGAGCGCCAATTTTCATGCCGCTCGCATCAAGGCCGCGGCATCCCGCGGCATCAGCGTGATTCCCGAGCAGCAGGAAGCGGGTGCACTGGCCAGGCTCCCGCTGGCGCTGCTAGGCCTGCATCCAGAGCACGCGGAAACCTTCGCCCTGTGGGGCATTCGCACGCTGGGGGAACTGGCGGCTCTCAAAGA
The DNA here is from genome assembly GCA_003162495.1 of Acidobacteriaceae bacterium. Lineage (GTDB taxonomy): Bacteria > Acidobacteriota > Terriglobia > Terriglobales > Acidobacteriaceae > Telmatobacter. The sequence continues at coordinate 606 of PMOF01000275.1, read as the reverse complement.
GATTGACCTGGTGACGCGACTCGGACCGCAGGCCTGTGCGATGCGCGACCTGGCCCGCGGTGCGCAGCCTCATGCTTTTCAGCCGATTGAAGCTGAATTCTCTCTCATGGAATTCTGCGATTTTGAAACGCCTGTCGATCGAAGCGAATCGCTGCTCTTTGTGGGCGCGCGCATGATCGATTGCCTTGCCGCGCGTGCATCCGCGCGGGCTCTTTCGCTGGCGTCTCTTGATGTCCACATGAAAATGGAAGGCGGCCGCGCCTATCAGCGCGCGATTCGTCCGGCGTTGCCGACCACCGACCGCAAATTTCTGCTCAAGCTGCTGCAACTGGAGATCGCCGCGCATCCACCGCAGGGCCCGGTGCACGCGCTCACCCTGACCGCGCAGGCCGGCCAATCGAGCAAGGTGCAACTCGGGCTGTTTACGCCGCAAACCCCGGAGCCGTCGCGGCTGGATGTGACCATCGCGCGACTGAAGGCGATTGCCGGCGAAGATCGGGTGGGCTACCCGGTGCTCGAAGACTCGCATCGGCCGGGCAGCTTCCATATGGAAAGCTTTGCCGTGACGGGAAAGGCAGAATCACGCGCGGCCGAATCAGCGCAGGC
>PMOF01000210.1 GCA_003162495.1 Acidobacteriaceae bacterium | reverse complement strand
GCCGTGCGGCCGCGATAGCCGGTGCCGCCGCACTCGATACAGCCCGAGCCCTCACGAAAACCGAAATCGCGCCACTCAGCCGGATCCAGGCCGCCGATGGAGAGCGTCTCATCGTCGTACCGGACCGTCCTCGCGCAGTGATCGCAGATGGTGCGCACCAGCCGCTGAGCCAGAATGCAGTTCAGCGCGGAGACGAAGTTATAAGCCTCCACGCCCATGTTCAGGAAGCGGCCCAGCACATCCACCACGTTGTTGGCGTGCACCGTGGTAAACACCAGGTGCCCGGTGAGCGCGGAGTTGATGGCGATCTGCGCCGTCTCCTGGTCGCGGATTTCGCCCACCAGAATCTTGTCTGGATCATGACGCAGAATCGAACGCAGGCCGCGCGCAAAGGTCAGGCCTTTTTTCTCGTTGACCGGAATCTGCGTAATGCCGCGAATCTGATATTCCACCGGGTCTTCGATGGTGATGATCTTGTCTTCGTCGCTCTTGATCTCGTTCAGCGCGGCGTAGAGCGTGGTGGTCTTGCCCGATCCGGTGGGCCCGGTGACCAGCACCATGCCGTAGGGCTCGCGAATGTAGCGGCGGAAGCGGCGCAGGTCGTCGTCGGCAAACCCGACCACATCGAGAGTCAGGTTGCGAAACTTTTCGCTCATCGACTCTTTGTCGAGCACGCGGAGAACAGCATTCTCGCCGTGAATGGTGGGCATGATGGAGACGCGGAAGTCGATCAGCCTGCCCTTGTAGCGCACCCTGAAGCGGCCGTCCTGAGGAATGCGGCGCTCGGCGATGTCCAGCTCGCTCATGATCTTGATGCGGCTCAGGATGGTGGTGTGGTGCTCGCGGGCGATGGGCGCCATGGCCGGCTGCAGCACGCCGTCAATGCGGTACTTCACATGCAGTGAGTCGTCGTAAGTCTCGATATGAATGTCGGAGGCGCGGCGCTCGAGAGCGGTGAAGATGGTGGTGTCCACCAGCCGGATGATGGGGCTGATGTCTTCTTCGCTGGTGAGCTTTTCGATGGAGATATTCTCGTCGGAGTTATCGTCTCCGGTGAGCACGTCGAAGGTCAGTCCTTCGCTGGCTTCATCCAGCACGCGCTGCGACTGCTCGGTCTTCTTCAGCAAATCCGTAATCTGTGAGAGCGTGGCCACGCGCGCAATAATGCGATGCCCGAGCAGTCCGGCAATCTCGTCCAGCACCATCAGCCGCGAGGGGTCGGAGACGGCGATCACCAGAACCTCTCCCTGCTGTTCGATGGGCACAAAGTTGTAGCGGAACATCAGCTCCACCGGGACGGTGCGCAGCAGGTCGTGCTGGATCTTGAAGTTTTTCAAGTCCACGAACTCCGCGTGATAGCGCTTGGCCAGCGCTTCAGCCTGTGCCCGTTCATCGGGACCCGTGGGAAGAGGGAGCGTAATGAGATTTGCGTCAGCCATGCCGGTTTACCCCTGAGCCCCGCCGGTCTGTCCCATGGAGAAAATGGGCAGATAGAGCGAGATGAGAATAAAGACAACCACGATACCCATGATGATGAGAATGATCGGCTCAATCAGCGCCAGGGAAGCAGTGAGCGCGGTGGCCACGTCTTCCTCGAAAAACTCTGCCACCGAGTTGAGCATCTGAGGCAGGGCGCCGGTCTGTTCGCCCACGGTAATCATCTCCGCGGCCAGATCGGGAAACACCTTGGTCTGAATCAGCGCCTCGGCAAGACTCTTGCCTTCGCGAACGGTTGAGATCGACGTGACCACCGCCTTCGACACTCGCATGGAAGAGATGGAGCGCGCCGCAGTTTCCATAGACGGCACCAGCGACAGACCGCCGGTAAGCAGAGTGGCCAGCGTGCGCGCAAATAATGCCACCTGGTACTTGATCCAGATCTTGCCCAGGATCGGCATGCGGATGCGGAAGCCGTCCACAAAATCCCGCCCCTTTTCGGTCACGCTGAAACGATAGACGACCGCAATTGTGCTCCCGAGGATGAGCAATATCCAGAGCAGATTGCGATTGAGCCATTTGCTGAAGTCGAGCAGGGCAACCGTCATCGAGGGCAGATTGGAGCCCAGTTGGTCATAGAGAGTGGCGAACTGAGGCACGACGTAGGCAAACATGAAGATCACCAGCGCGGTAACCAGCACCAGCAGCACGCACGGATAAATGAGCGAGGTGATCAGTTTCTTGCGGAAGGTGAGCGTGATGCGCTGAAAGCTGACGTAGCGTTCCAGAACCTCCTGCAGGTTGCCGGAACGCTCCCCGGCCAGCAGGGTGGTGGTGAACATCACCGGAAATCCGCTTTGCGCCTCGAAGGCGGACGAAAGCGCCTCGCCGGTTTTTACGCGGGTGGCCACGTCGTCCAACTGGCCGGAAAAGTGGGCATTTTTCTGATTCTTGGCCAGCATCTGCAGCGAGCCGAGAATGGGCAGTCCGGCGCGGATCAGGGTAAGAAACTGCTGATTGAAGATGAGAAATGGCTCCAGCTTGACCTTGCGCCGGGACAGCAGCGAAATGCCGCTGCGGGCGCGGATGGAGAACACGTGGTAGCCGGCATGGACGAAGCGGGCGCGCAGCTCATCGGCGGTGGCCGCGGTCTGCACCTGCTCCTGCACCCGTCCACGCTCATCGGCCAACTTGATGACGAACTCTGCCATAGTTCCGGTCGCCGGGCAAGATGAGCCGGCCTTTCCTGGTGTTTGTCGCTCGTTTCAGGGTACCAGCTTTTGACCCCTGCTCTGGTAACGGATAGACGGGAAAGGGACAAGCAACGCTCAAGTGAGGCGAACCGCGCAGCCGTCAGACGATCTTGATTATGCGGAGTCTGTGATGTGGGATGCCGACTGAATGAATTGCGCTAGGCCAGGAGCGGAACGCCTTCCGCCAAGGCGGCCTTTTTCAGCGGCTCGTCAAGGGTAGCCAGCGGCAGCCGCTCGTGGATGGCCAGCGCCAGGGATGCGCAATCGTAAACGGAAAGCTTGTGCTTTCGAGACAGGTCAACGACCATCGTACCCGCGTGGGGAAAATCGACGTCGATAGAGAATTGCTCAAGATCGCGGAGGAACTGAGTAGAATCACTCTGCGAAATTCGATTGCGCCGCTCGTTCAAGACCAGGATGTTTCGGATTTCATACCACCAGATGCCTGGAACTATCGCCGAATCGGATTGGAGTTCGACGAATGCACGATCGGCCAGCGGGTGATCTTCGTCGCGCATGGCCCAGGTGATGGCAATCGAGGCATCCAGAACGAAGCGCATGGTTACATGCGTCCTTCATCGCGCGCGGCAAGTATTTCCTGGAGAGAAACCGGCTTGGTGCGTTTGCGAATCGCCAGAATGCTTTGAGCGGCCCGCTCCACCCTCTCACGGTGGATCTCAGCCTGGGGGACGATGCGCGCCACAGGCTTGCCATGGCGCGTGATGATGAGGCTCTCCCCGCGCTCGACATCGTCGAGGATGCGGAGGAACCGGGTTTTGGCTTCTGAGGCTTGAATTGTTCGCATAAAACGACCAGTCGAATCGACTAGTTGAAGTATAACAGAAAAAATCAATACCCGTTTGCCACCAGCCAGGCCTCGGTGAGCTCGGTCTCGGGCTTCTTTCCGGCCCGCATCTGGGCGAGGGCCAGCTTTACCAATACGTCGGC
>PMOF01000018.1:21825-23018 GCA_003162495.1 Acidobacteriaceae bacterium | reverse complement strand
GGTCTTTGCAGGTGCCCGGCTCGCTCTCATCGCCGTTGACCAGCACATATTTTGGCTTCGGATTTTGCTTGGGCACAAAAGACCACTTGAGGCCGGTGGGGAAGCCCGCGCCCCCGCGCCCGCGCAGGTTGCTGGCCTTCATCTCGTTGATGATCCAGTCGGGCCCCTGCGCCAGGCACTTCTTCGCGGCCTCATAGCCGCCGAGTTCGAGATAGCGATCGATCTGAGCCGCGCCCTGGCCAAAGCGCTGCGTCACAATCTTCACCTCATCGGGATGGGAGACGAGTCTAGGCATCGGCGCCGGTCCGATCCTGGCTCGCAACCTTGCGATATGCAGAAAGAATTCCCGGCACGCCGTCGGGATTGAGTTCGTCGTGGAAGGCGTAGTTCACCTGAATGGCGGGCGCCCAGCAGCAGGCGCCGATGCACTCCACCTCTTCGAGAGAGAACAGGCCGTCGGCCGTCACGCCTTTGTGGCCGATGCGCAACTCATCCTGAAAGCGCTCGTACACTTCGTACGCCCCGCGCAGCATGCAGCTGATGTTGGTGCACACCTGCACGTTGTATTTGCCCACCGGCTTGAAACGCAGCATCGAATAGTAAGTAGCCACGTTGCGCACTTCGAGCTCGGTGATCCCCATGCGCGCGGCCACCTCAACAATCACCGCGTCGGACAGGTAGCCAACCTCATCCTGCGCGTAAAGCAGCATCGGAACCAGCGCCGAGCGCTTGACCGGATACTTCTTCACCAGCGCGTCAAGGCGCGCCGCCAATTGGGGCGAAAACAAGGTCATGGTCTCTTCGCTCATTGCTGCGGCTCCCGCATCAAGTCTCGTGCCCACGCTTCGGCTGCCATATCCATTTCTTCGCCCTCTGGGTGCACCGGGTCTCCATCTTGTGACCTGGGATCGCGCGATCTCAATCGTCCGTCCTCAGTCAATTCCAGCGTCCCCGCGCTTCCATCTTCACGTTGCCAATTTACCGTTGCGCCCGTGCGCCGCAAATCCAGCCAACTCTCGCCGCAGCGAACCAGAATCGTGTCTTCGCCCAGCTCCACCGTCGCCTGCCGTTTGCCGTTAAGCCCGTGCGCCGCGGTGTAGCTGCGCAGCAGGGAAGCCAAGGATACCCAGAGCTCGCGCCAAACCCGCTCCATCGAGCCAGCACTCGCGACTATCAACGATCAATCTCCCCCA
>PMOF01000018.1:12039-21806 GCA_003162495.1 Acidobacteriaceae bacterium | reverse complement strand
ACGTAATAGCCCATCTGTCCGCGCGGCGACTCAATCGCCTGGTACACTTCACCGGCCGGCACCGCGAATCCTTCGGTCACAATCTTGAAGTGATGGATCAGCGCCTCCATCTGGGTCTTCATCTTTTCGCGGTCGGGCAGCACGATCTTGGGCGCGTCAGCCTTGATCGGGCCTTCCGGCAAGCCGTCAAGCGCCTGCTGAATGATGCTCACGCTTTCGCGCATCTCATCCAGGCGCACCAGGTAGCGCGCCCACGTGTCGCCGGCATTTGAAACCGGAACTTTGAACTTGAATTTCTCATAACCGGAGTAGGGCATATCCCGGCGCAGATCGAAGTCCACGCCCGATGCCCGCAGCGGCGGCCCTGTAACGCCCAGCGCGATCGCGTCCGCCGCCGAAAGGTAGCCCACGCCTTTTAGCCGGTTGGCAAAAATCGGATTGCCCGTCAGCAGGTTGGCATACTCGTCGATCTTTTCAGGGAAGATTTTTATGAAGGCCTGTACGCGGTCGAAGAAATCCAGCGGCGCCTCCATGGCCAGGCCGCCGATGCGGAAGTAGCTGCCCATCATCCGNNNNCCCAGCCAGATCAGGTGCGAGTTCAGGCGAGTCAGCTCCGTCAACAGGACTCGAATCCACTGCGCCTTCTCGGGAATTTCAAGTTCCAGCAGCTTCTCCACCGCCAGGCAATAGCAAAGGTTGTTGGCCATCGGGCTCAGGTAGTCGATGCGATCCGTCAGCGGCACCACTTGCTGATAAAACTTGGCCTCGCAGGTCTTCTCGATGCCGGTGTGCAGATAGCCGATCTCCGGATAAAGCCGGACCACGATCTCCCCGTCGATTTCGAGCACCAGCCGCAACACTCCGTGCGTCGATGGGTGCTGCGGCCCCATGTTGAGCACCATGTGCTGGTCGCGGGCGCCTTCGGCCACCGGGGCTTCGAGAATAGGCGTGCCTGCCACGTCGGTCATTTAGCGGTACCCCTCTACCGGATAATCCTTGCGCAGGGGAAAACCCACCCATTCGTCCGGCATCATAATGCGGCGCAGGTTGGGGTGCTCGTCAAACCGTACGCCGAACAGGTCGAAGACCTCGCGTTCAAAGTAATTCGCCGCCGGCCACACCGGCACGATGGACTCGACCGATGGACTCTCTCCATCCACGAAGACCCGCAACCGGATGTACTCCTTGAAGCTGTGGGAAAGGATGTGATAGCTCAACTGAAAGCGAGGCGAGGAGGGAAACCAGTCGACCGCGGTCATGTCCTCAAAGAAGTTATAGCCGGCCGCCTGCACGGTGGCCGCCGCGGCGCGAATTTCCTCGGCAACAATCGTCAGCGTCAGTTCTCCGCGATCAAATTTAGCGTCGGACAATGCCGCTGGATTCCAGGCAAGAATGGCCTTGACGGCTGGGTGCTGTGGAAGTCCCTCGAGCACTTCCGCCTTGCCGTTCAGCGTTTTCTTCAGAGCCTCGCTCATCGTTTCATCCTAGAGGTCCGCCTTGTCCTGGCTCCAGTTCAGGATGCCTTTGCGCACGATGTAATAAAGCCCCACACCCACAAAACCCAGGTACACCAGCATCTCCCAGAATCCGAAGAGCCGCGACCCCGTGATGGCCGGCAGTTGGCGGTAGATGACCGCCCACGGCATCATGAAGACCGCTTCCACATCAAAAAGGATGAACAGGACGGCCACCATATAGAAGCGCACGCTGAAGCGCCTGCGCGCGTCGCCCACGGCCTCAATTCCACACTCGTACGCCTCAAGTTTGCTGGCCGAGTTGCGATGCCGCCCAATAAACCACGAGGCGGTAACCATCCCCGCGCCCAGGCCAAACGCGGCAAGAATCTGCATCAATAAAGGGAGATACTGCCAGTAGTAAGGGACCATTGCCGCCCCGTCCGAAAAATTCCAGTAGGATTGCTCTCGCTCCACCGCAACCGCAAACGGCCGCGATCAAACAGGATGCTGGTTTGAGCTTAGGTTTTCAGGCTCATCCCGTCAAGGCGACCCCATCTCGATGTGCCGATGCGTCGGAATTCTACTGGCTTGAATGGGAATGTTGCGCGCCGCTTCCCACAGATTCCCAAAAATGAACTCCACCGCCTCACTATCCTCTGATGTAACGCGGCACAATTGTCATCTGATAGGAAGAACTCAAGAGCCAAGCACGAGCCGCTCGCAGCAGACAATCGACAGATCATGGCTGTACAACTGCTCATGGCCGCTCGCCGACCGCGTTAGCCGAGCGCCAGCACGGCCAGCAGCAGCAGCCATGCCAACCCCATCGTGTGCCAGTACCAGGCGGTCGTGTCGACCGCGATCTGCCGGTACTGCACCCGCTTCAGTCTGTTCAATGCCACCAGGCACAGGATCAGCGCCGCCACGCCGGCCAGCAGGTGGATGGCATGGACCCCGGTGATGACGTAAAAAAAGTAGCTGGACGGAGTAGACCAGCGGTCGAAGGCGAATCCCTGCGCGGTCAGCTGGCGCCAGGCCGTCACCTGTCCGATGAGGAATAGCGCGCCCAGAATCAGCGTGGCCGCTACCCAGGGAAGGGTGCGCCGCAAGGCCGGCCGGCCCAGTCCCAGCCACTCCTCCAACACATCAATCTCATTGAAGATGGTTCGCCGGGCGCGTTCCATGGTCAGGCTGCTCAGCAGCAGCAGCGCTGTATTCAGGTAGAGGATTGGCGGCAATTGCACTGGGTGCCAGTCGCCAATCCACTCGTGCGAGCGGGGGTTCATATGCGCGCTCGACCGGCTCGCATAAAACACCACCACCAGCGCGAGAAAGAACACCATATCGCAGGCCAGGGTCAGGAACACGAAGGTCCGGGTGCGATAAAGCAGCTCCCGCGGACTGCGCCCCCGGTCGTTCCAGTCGTCGTCGCCGCCTCCGCCGCCGCCCCCGGTGGGACGGCGGTCTACGGGCGGTTTGCCGCCGATTCCAGGCTCTCGCCGTTCCGTCTCCGCGGGAGTGTGCGTATAGGATGCAGGCATTCCGTGGCCCCTATGAGGAAAAGATTACTCCAACAAAGGGTTGGACGCAGAAGGAATCGATGGGGATGGTCTGATTCGGAGGAATGCTGGTGGAGAATTCTCAGTTTTTAGTCGCCGCCGCCACGGTCTCCACAAACAGCCGGTGAACCCGGCGGTCGTGCGAGAGCTCCGGATGAAATGTGGCGGCCATCACCATTCCCTGCTTTATCAATGAAGGGGAGCCGTCCCGCCGTGCCAGTATCTCCACGTCTGCGCCGGTGTCCACAATGCGCGGAGCGCGAATGAAGACCATCTCCAGCGGGCCGCCGGGCAGTTCGGTCTCCGCCGTCACAATGCTGGAATCGATCTGTCGGCCGTAGGCGTTGCGCTCCACCACGGCATCCAGTGCCGCCAGGCTTCGCTGCGGGGGATTGCGCACCTCTCGCGCCAGCAAGATGGCGCCGGCGCAGGTGCCAAAGACCGGCTTGCTTGCGCTAAACTCCACCAGCCGATCGAAGAAATGGCGCTTCTCCAGAAATTTGAGCATGGTGGTCGATTCGCCTCCCGGCAAAATCAGCCCATCCAGCCCCGCAAGCTGTTCCGGCTTGCGCACCTCGACAGGCTCCGCGCCCGATTCACGCAGAGCCTCGGCATGGGCGGAGTAGTCGCCCTGAATGGCGAGCACGCCGATGCGCGGGCGTTGTTGCTCTGTCACCTGTCAGGCGCCCTTCACCAGCCGCGGGTCTGCAACAGCTGCGACTCTTCTAACGCGGCGGCGGCCAGGCCCTTCATCGTGCCGGTCACCTGCTCACTGACTTCGGCGAGGATCTTGGGATCGTTGAAGTGGGTGGTAGCCTGCACGATGGCTTTGGCGCGCGAGACGGCTTCTTCGCGCTCCCTGGGATCGTTCTCGACGTCGAGCGGGGTGGCGCGCTCCTTCATAAAAATCCCTGACCCGACAAAGATGGCCTCGGCGCCTAGCTGCATCATCAGGGCGGCGTCAGCCGGCGTGGCGATGCCGCCGGCGGAGAAGTTGGGTACCGGCAGCTTGCCGGTCTGCGCGACCATGCGGATCAGTTCATAAGGAGCCTGGTGGTCCTTGGCGGCCTTGTAGAGTTCCTGCTCGGAGAGGACGGTGAGGGCGCGCATCTCGCTGGTGATCTGGCGCATGTGCTGGACAGCGTGAACCACGTCGCCGGTGCCCGCTTCGCCCTTGGTGCGGATCATGGCCGCGCCTTCCGCGATGCGGCGCAGGGCCTCGCCAAGATTGCGCGCCCCGCAGACAAACGGCGTGGTAAAGGCGTGCTTGTCGATGTGATGCGCTTCGTCGGCCGGAGTCAGAACCTCGCTTTCGTCGATGAAATCGACGCCCAGTTCCTGCAAAATCTGCGCTTCGGCAAAGTGGCCAATGCGGGCCTTGGCCATGACCGGAATGGAGACTGCCTGGATGATCTGCTTGATCAGGCTGGGCTTGGCCATGCGGGCCACGCCGCCCTCGGCGCGGATCATGGCCGGCACGCGCTCCAGAGCCATCACTGACGTTGCGCCGGATTCTTCGGCGATGCGGGCCTGCTCCACGTTCATCACGTCCATGATGACGCCGCCCTTCAGCATCTCCGCCAGGCCCACCTTTAGGCGCAGAGTGGTTCCATTCAAATTCTTTGTATCTTTTTGATCTGACATCGGTATCGACCTCGATTCAAAGCGGATCGCAGGCCCGTTTGGGGCGAAAAACCGCTCGTTCCTGTTCTCTTCCAGTGTAGCAGCGATGTTGCTGGCAGGTTCGGCGGCGCGTGCTTCCGCATCGCCCATTCTGTGAGGCCCCTTAGCGGGCCGGCCCCTGAGCGGCCATTTTCGTGCTGTATTGCTCATGTTCAGCTTGCCATCCAGACCAGGGGCGGTTCACCAGGGGAGGTTTGCGCCAGTGCTTCCACGGCTGGCGTTACTCCCCGCCTGCGCCGCAGCGGTGTTCACCGAGGCTTGGCTTCGGCGAGGGGCAGCAGTCCGCCGCGGGGCAGCGGATTGTGAAACACGGTGGGACGGCGGACCAGATCGGGGCAGTGAAGCCCCGCGGGATTGGAACCGCTTCGGCAATGCGGTTCAGAAAAAGGGAAAGAAATGGGAATCGAAATGGGGATCACGCAACATAAACCGAAAACGATTGGTCGAAGTGCGGCACGAGGCGGGTATCATCCCGTGGTTACGGCGGTTCCGGAGCTTACAAGCGAACAGGAACGGGTCCTGCTGGAACATTTGCCGATCGTGCGTTTTGTGGCCCGCCGCATTCATGAGCGGCTTCCCCAGCATGTAGACATTGAGGATCTGGTTTCGGCCGGCGTGGTGGGGCTGATGGACGCGCTCTCCAAGTTCGATCCGGCGAAGAAGGTGCAGTTCCGCAGCTATGCGCAGTTCCGTATCCGCGGAGCGATTCTGGACAGCCTGAGGACGCTCGACTGGAGTCCGCGCGAGTTGCGCCGCAAGGGACGAGCGGTCGAGGAAGCGATCCGCGCGGTGACCGCCCGGCAGGGCCGCGCCGCCGGCGAGGGAGAAGTGGCCCTGGAGATGGGACTCGGGCTGGGGGAATACCAGCAGTTGCTGGGCGATCTGAAGGGTCTGGAGATCGGCACTCTGCATACCAGGCGCAACGAGGACTCGGGTGAAGAAGAGCTGGCTTATGTGCCGGGGAGGCCTGAAGACGACCCGCTCTTCAGCTGCCTGCGCGGCGAGATGGATGATCGGCTTGCCGGGGCCATTCTCCATTTGCCGGATCGGGAGCGGCTGGTCATGACCCTTTACTACTACGAGGAGATGACGATGCGCGAGATTGGCTTGGCCCTGGGCGTGGTTGAGTCGCGCGTCTCGCAGATGCATGCCGCGGCGGTGATTCACCTGCGGGTCGCATTGAAGGATCTGGCCGCGCACGGAGCTTTTGGCAGGGCCGGCCCCCGCAAGGCGTCGGAGCCCACCGGGCGCAAGTCCATTGCAGTCTAAAGCTCAGGCTCGGGTCATTCCGTTGGCATTCAAGCAGATTGAGACCGGGCAGCGGAAATGCTGCGCCGAATACGGAAAGGTCGAGGTGGCCCGCCGCACCGTGGAGGAGCCTACTCGGGTAACCAGGGTCGAGCCGGTACAGTAACCGGAAATCGGCACCGCGATACCGTGATGAGAGCGCTCAAATGACTAAAGTGGTCAAAAGAGCTGCCGATGAGACCAGCAAGGAGCGATGGAAATGGACAATCGCAACAGTCTTCATGGATTGCAATTACTTAGGGGCGTAAGCTCCTCAAGCACGACGGGGCAGCAGACCAAAAACAACAGGACAGGGGGTCGGAGCACTCCCCCCGGCATTCAGGCATCCTGCGCCGGTGGCCGGATCAGGCTGACCTTCACCGACGCAAATGTTCGCATGGACAAAGTCTCGGCGATTCGGGCGGCGCTGTTGGAAGGAACGTACAACGTGTCGGCATCCGAGGTGGCATCCCGGATCGCGGACTTCATGTTCGGCAAGAGATGATTACTGCAGGAATGGCCGAGCCCGAAGGGACAGGTCGAGACCGCTGGGACAGGTCGAGGCCCGATTCAAAAGCGGCAATCCAGAGGCGGAGGGCAATGCGCCCAGCGCATGAGCCATCTATACTGGTCGCAGAGGGGCACATTCCTTGCTGGCGTCCATCCGATTTATCTGGAATGCAACGCGCGGTCATCGACTCGCTCCCTGGCGCAGTGAATATCTGCGCTGGCGCGTGGAAACCTTCTCCGGCCAGCGCGCCGAAACGTTGACCGCCCGCAAAGTGCTGAGCTTTTTCTGGACGTCGCGCTGGGAGTTGTTGAGTTTTCTTGCCTGGACGGGCGATCTGGAACGCGAAGTGCGCAAACGGGCGTGACGCCGCGGGTAGGCCGCCTTTGGAGTTCTTGCTCGAATGAGATTCGGATCTTCCCGCTCGGTTCGCCTGGCGGTCCCAGCTTTCCTGGCCTCGATTTCGCTTGCAGCTGCGCAGCAGTTGCCTCCGGTCGAGCCTCCTCTGCCGATGCCTGACGCGCACCCTGGCGCTCCCACGATCCACGTGACGACCACTGAAGTGCTGGTGCCCACGCTGGTGGAGAAGCGCGGAGGCGGCATTATTTACGGACTCAAGCCGGACGACTTTGTGCTCGAAGACAATGGCGTGCCGCAAAAGCTGCGCGTGCAGGAAGAGATGGACACCGCGCCGGTTTCGCTGGTGGTGGCAGTCGAAGAGGGCGGCATGAGCGTGCTCGAATTCGGCAAGCTGGCGAAGCTCGGCCCGCTGCTCGATCTGTTTCTTTCTGACAGCAACAGCCAGGTGGCGCTGGTGGGCTTTGACTCCATGCCTCATTTGATTCACGACTTCACGCATTCCGGCGACGAGGTGAACCAGGACCTCACGCAACTGGAACCGGGTGACGGCGGAGACGCGATTCTCGATACCGTCAGCTACGCGGTCGATCTGCTGGAAACGCAACCCAAGCAGTACCGCCGCGTGTTGCTGTTGATCACCGAAGCACGCGACCATGGCAGCAAGCACACCCGGCCCGAAGAGCTGATCAGGAAGATCGGCCGATCGGACATCCTGGTGCTGAGCGTATCGTTTTCTCCGGCGACCGCTGAGCTGCTTCACGACATGAAGGATTCTGGTGACAATCGCACCATGAACATGATGTCGCCGCTCATCATGGCCATCCAGGCATTCAAGAAGAACGTAGCCAAAGAGGTGGCCCTGATGAGCGGCGGAGAATACACAACCTTCACCGTCGACAAGCGTTTCCAGCAGCGGGTTGTGGATGCGGCCAGACACATGCGCAACCGCTACCTGCTCACTTTCAGTCCCTCCAATCCCACCCCCGGCCTGCATGCCATTCGCGTACGGACCGTGAAAGACTACGGAGCCCGCATTGTGGCGCGGGCCAATTATTGGTTGACGGTGGATCCGTAGTGAAGAACCGGTCATCAGGGAAAATCTGCTCATGGAAAAATCCGGGATTGAACCAAGATTGATCATCGTATGCGGGTTACCCGGTTCGGGCAAGACCACACTGGCCAAAGTGATTGAAAGCAGGCTCCGCGCGGTTCGCTTTTCTCCCGACGACTGGATGGATGCTCTTTCACTGAACATCTACGATGAAGAGAGCCGCGGGAAGATTGAGGCGCTGCAATGGAAATTCGGTCAGGAACTCCTGGGGTTCGGTCTCACGGTAATCATCGAATGGGGCACTTGGGGAAGATCCGAGAGGGATACCTTGCGGCTCCGAGCTCGAGCCCTGGGCGCGGCCGTCGAATTGCATTATCTCTCTGCGCCAGTGGACGTCCTGTTGGACAGGATTCAACGCCGGGGCATGGAGCAACCGCCTATAGAACGAGATACAGTGTCCCGATGGTTCGAGATGTTCCAGGCACCAACACCCGAGGAGATGGCGCTCTTTGACGCACCCCTGGTTGCGGACCCTGCCTCCGGTTCAAACTGACCAATAACCGCTAAGTCCGGCGAATGGCGCGGGGTGAGCCATTCATGGTAGTCTCACGGTAGACACTTTGAGAGTGGACTGAGCAAACAAGAGGAGTAACACACGCCGTGCTGGCGACTGCAAAGAAAACAACACTAATCGAACGCTTCCGCACCCATGATTCGGACACCGGTTCACCGGAAGTCCAGATCGCGATTCTGAGCGAGCGGATTGGCGAACTGACTGAGCACTTCAAGACACACAAAAAGGACCATGCCTCGCGGCGTGGACTTTTGATGCTGGTCAGCAAACGCCGCCGCCTGCTGGATTACCTGAAGACGCACGATACCGATCGCTATCGCGACGTGATCGGCAAACTCGGAATCCGCAAGTAGCCAGAAAGCCAAATTTGACCCGGAAGCGCCCAGACCGGATATTGGTCACGGCTCCCGTTCTACGCAGAACCTGGAGCCATGGTGTACCTGGCGAAACTAACCCGCTGCCAGGGACGACGCACAGCTATCGGCTGCGCGCGATTCCGGCGCGCAAACTGACAAACAGGCCGGGAGAATCCTCTCCCTCGCGCATCGCCCACTCTCTTGCGCGCATGCCTGCCTCGCTTCGCCATCTTGTCCGCACCCATCGGCAGCTTCTCCCTACAAATTTCTCAAGTGAAAAAATGAAACGAGGACACTATGTCTACCAAGCATGAAGTATCCGTCGAGCTTGCCGGCGGCAAGCGACTGGTCTTTGAGACCGGCCGCATGGCCAAGCAAGCCTCAGGCGCGGCCCTGGTCACCACGGGTGAAACCGTGGTGCTGGCTACCGCCGTTGCATCGCCCGATCCCAGGGAAGGGATTGATTTCTTTCCTCTCACGGTCGATTACCGCGAATACACGTATGCCGGGGGCCGCATCCCCGGAGGCTTCATCAAGCGCGAAGGCCGGCCCAGCGAAAAAGAAGTGCTGACCTGCCGCCAGATCGATCGCCCCATCCGCCCGCTCTTCCCTGACGGTTTCCGCAACGAGACGCAGGTGATTGCCCTGGTTTTCTCCGCCGACAAGGAGAATGATCCGGACGTGGTCGGCATCAATGCCGCCGCATGCGCCCTGGCTCTTTCCGACATTCCGTTCAGCGCCACGGTGGGCGCGGTGCGCGTGGGCCGCGTCAATGGCGAGTTCGTCATCAACCCCACGTATTCTGAGCGCGCCGCCACCACCGTCAACATCATGGTGGTCGGCCACAAAGACGGCATTGTGATGATCGAGTCCGGCGCCAAGGAGGAGACCGAAGAGGTCATCCTGGCCGCCATCGAATTCGCGCACACAGA
>PMOF01000018.1:11313-12022 GCA_003162495.1 Acidobacteriaceae bacterium | reverse complement strand
GTGAGCTGAAGTCGAAGATCGGCGACCGTCTCAAGGATGCCCTGGACACCAAGACGCACAGCAAAACCGAAAGCGCCTCGCTGATCAAGCAGATCAAAACTGAGCTCGCCGAGGGCCTTCCCGCCGACGATGCGGCAGCCAAAAAGAAGTTGGCTCACTACTATGAGCATCTGCGCGAACGGACGTTCCGCGAGCAGGTCACCAGGGATCGCATTCGCCCCGACCGCCGCGCCTTTGACGAGATTCGCGCCATCACCATTGAGACCAGCGTGCTACCCCGCGTTCATGGCTCGGCTCTGTTCACGCGCGGCGAGACGCAGGCCCTGGTCACGGCCACGCTGGGCACTCAGGACGATGGTCAGCGCCTCGAAAGCTATGAAGGCGAAAAGAAGAAGCCCTTCATGCTCCACTACAACTTTCCGCCGTTCTCCGTTGGTGAGACAGGACGTATGACCGGTACAGGACGTCGCGAAATCGGCCACGGAGCACTGGCCGAGCGCGCCATTTCCGCGGTTCTACCCAGCGCCGAAGAGTCGCCTTACACTATCCGCATCGTTTCCGACATCCTGGAGTCCAACGGCTCATCGTCGATGGCTTCAGTCTGCGGAGCGAGCCTGGCGCTGTATGACTCCGGCATTGCGCTCAAGGGCGCGGTTGCCGGCGTGGCCATGGGCCTGGTCAAGGAAGGCGACGACTACGCCATCCTTAC
>PMOF01000018.1:10425-11225 GCA_003162495.1 Acidobacteriaceae bacterium | reverse complement strand
GTGCTCGATGGGCCGCGTCAGGAGCGCTCGCAGTATGCGCCGCGCATTGAGACCGTGATGATTCCCACCGACAAGATTCGCGACCTGATCGGCAAGGGTGGCGCGACCATTCGCGGCATCATTGAGCAGACCGGCGCGAAAATCGATGTGGACGATACAGGCCGAGTTAGCGTGGCCTCGTCTGACGCCGAGGGCCTGAAAAAGGCGCTCGAAATCATCGGCAACATCACCGCTGTGCCGGAAATCGGCAAGGTCTACCTGGGCAAGGTGGTGCGCCTGGCGGAGTTCGGCGCCTTCGTCGAGCTTTTCCCCGGCACCGATGGCTTGCTCCACATCTCCGAGATCGCGGAACACCGCGTGAAGGAAGTGAAGGACGAACTGCGCGAGGGCGATCAGGTGATGGTCAAAGTGCTGGCCATCGAGGGCAATCGCATCAAGCTCAGCCGCAAGGCGCTGATCAAGGAACAAAAGGCAAAGCTTGGCCCATCGGCTCCAGTCGAGACAGAGGATGCGGAATTCACCGGATCGGATTCTCGAGCCGCATCGTCCGCACCGGCCAGGCCCCGCCACGAGTTCGACGAGCGTCAACCGAAATCCAACCAGAGCACGATCCTCATTGAGGGTGGCGACGATTTCGAAGAAGAAGCAGGCGAGGAGTTTGACGAGGACACCGAGCCGAACTTCAATCGCGTCGAGGGTGCTCCGGTCCCGGTCGGTCAAGCCGTGGGCGCGGGCCGTCCTCCCGCCAACAACAACAATCGCCGCCGCCGGCGTCGCCGGCCCGGTGGTCCGGGTGGTGG
>PMOF01000018.1:2963-10314 GCA_003162495.1 Acidobacteriaceae bacterium | reverse complement strand
TGGCGAGGAAAGCTTTGCATAGCTCGCGGGCTGGGTCAATTCATCCGAGTCATGTTTGGACGTGTACATGCGCAGGTCGGCCGCAATACACAAAGACTCCATATCGGATGCGTCTTCCGGGAATACCGCGACCCCAACACTGCCTCCCACCCGCACGGACTGCTCGCCATCCAACTGCATGGGCTCATTGAGCATCTCCATCAAGGACATGCCCACATGCCTTGCTCGCTCGCGGTCGGTGGGCTCCTCGATAATGATCGAAAACTCATCGCCGCCCGTGCGCGCCACGGTGTCGGATCGCCGAACACGCGCGGAAAACATGGCCGCCACCTGCTGCAACACCAGGTCGCCCATATGGTGGCCAAGTGTGTCGTTCACGCTTTTGAAGTGGTTCAAATCGATCACAAGCAGAGCTGCCTTCGTCTCGGTGCGACGTGCGCGCTCCAGAGTCTTGGTCAGCCGGTCTTGAAAGAGCCTGCGGTTGGGCAATCCGG
This sequence comes from Acidobacteriaceae bacterium, assembly GCA_003162495.1. Classification (GTDB taxonomy): domain Bacteria; phylum Acidobacteriota; class Terriglobia; order Terriglobales; family Acidobacteriaceae; genus Telmatobacter. The sequence continues at coordinate 9,820 of PMOF01000018.1, read as the reverse complement.
TCAGATAGTCATGCAGCGCCAGATGCCGGGATTGTTCGATCTGGTCTTCCAGCAGCAGCAGGATCATGCCCACCGCCACCACATACTTGGGCAGATTCCATACTTCGCTTTGGACTTGAACCTGGGGCAGATATGTCTCCATCAACGGAGCGATCACAAAGACCGCCGCCCAGGCCAGGAATCCGGCGATGGTAATAAAGGCGCCGGTCGTGCTGCGGTTGTACATAAACCAGAAGTGGAGGCAGCAGCCGAGGAAAACCGTAAACAGGACGGCATCGATTGCCAGGTCTGCGCCGTTTCCCGGCCGATTCTGAAAGACCAGAAGAAACGTGGCAAGCGATCCATAGAGGGCCACAACCGTCCAGCGGAGGCGATTGTTGAATTTTTGCAGCGCTGCCAGCGTGACCAGCAGCGGCGCGGCGCCAAACAGGGCAGCGCCCAGCCTCAAGGCCCAGGCGGTAGTCGGGATGGCAGTAATCAGTGCGAGGTAGAGCGCATTGGTTCCCGCCAGCGCAGCCAGCATCCAGTAGCTGGAGGTGACGTGGCGGTAGGGAACTGCAGCCCACATGAAGAGCAGCCCGGCCCAGACCAGCGTCACCAATCCGACGACCCCGGCCACCTTTCCCAGCGCGCCGGGAAAGTTCAGGAACAGGAATGCGGCAAAGTGCAGGGCGATCATGATCCAGCCGGTCAGCCAGATTCCGGAAACGGGTGTGGGACTGCGCTTCGCCACCGATGCAAACGCACAGGCCAAAAGGGCAACTGCCGTCAGATCGGGTAGCTCAGCCCAATTCAATTCGCGTGCCTCTCACTAATGTTTAATCCTACTTAGAATCGACCATTTCCGTCGATATTTACATCGTTCCTTCGTGAGCCTGAACAAACCTTATGGTCAACCTGCGTAACCGCAATGATTGATTACAGGCGATTGATTGCACAACCGCCCACAGATTTTCCTCAATTAGGAGACTCGATCTCCACTCTGCTGCCTACTATAGACATCATACTTTATATCGATCTTGCAGAGCGAAATCTTTCGCGCCCCAATCGACCTTACGGCTCAGGCGCCTGCCGCTAAGGACTCGAATAAGCGTGCGGTTTTGATCGAGCTGGGCGAACAGGATTGAACCCGAATAGGGCAACCCGGCGGTAACTGCATTCCCTATCGCCAATAGTTGGCATTCACGGCCTGCGGGCAATCAGTCAGCGGCCGACTCGCTCTCCCGGGGATTGAATACATTGCCCATGCGCCGGATTTGCGCGCCCACGCCGCGCAATTTCTCTTCGATGCGCTCGTAGCCGCGATCCATATGGTAAACGCGGTCCAGGATGGATTCTCCGTCGGCCACCAGCGCCGCCAGCACCAGAGACGCCGAAGCTCGCAGATCGGAGCACATCACCGCCGCCGCCGACAACTTGGCAGGCCCGCGCACCGTGGCTGTGCCGCCATCAACTTTGATGTTCGCGCCCATCCGCACCAGCTCCTGCACATGCATGAAGCGATTCTCAAAGATGTTCTCCTTCACCACGCTTACGCCGTCGGCCTGGGTGGTCAGCGCCATGTACTGCGCCTGCATGTCGGTGGGGAAGCCCGGATATTCCTCGGTGGAAATATCTGCCGCACGCAGTTGCCCATCGGCGCGCACGCGCACGGAGTCCGCGCCGAGAATATCCACGCGCGCCCCCGCCTCTTCCAGTTTCGCGATCACCGCTCCCAGGTGATTTGGGTTGCAGTTGGCCACAATCAGGTCGCCTCGTGTGATTGCGCCCGCCACAAGAAAAGTCCCCGCTTCAATGCGGTCGGGATTGATGCGGTATCGCGCGCCATGCAGCCGGGGCACGCCCTGCACGCGGATGGTGGATGTGCCCGCGCCGTCGATCTTCGCGCCCATGAGCGTCAGCAGGGCAGAGAGGTCACACACCTCCGGCTCCCGCGCGCAGTTCTCCATCACGGTTTCGCCCTCGGCCAGCACAGCCGCCATCAGCAGGTCTTCGGTGCCGGTCACCGTGATCTTGTCGAAAACCATATGCGCGCCTCTCAACCTGTCCGCGCGCGCCTCCAGGTAGCCGTGCTCCTGGGTGATGGTTGCGCCCATCTTTTCCAGGCCCTTGATGTGCAGATCGATCGGCCTTCCGCCGATGGCGCAACCGCCCGGTATGGCCACGCGCGCCATGCCCGCGCGCGCCACCAGAGGACCCAGCACCAGCGAACTGGCACGCATGGTTTTTACAATCTCGTATTTCGCAACCGGGTCTGAAAGCGTGCTGCAACTTATGGTGGTGCGATGCTGTGCGCGTCCGTAGCCCAGTTGCACCTTCGCGCCCATCGATTCGAGCAGCCGCCGCTCGGTCTCGATATCCCGCACCTGGGGAATGTTTTCGAGCGTCACCTCATCCTCGGTTAGAATGGCTGCTGCCATGCACGGCAGTGCCGAGTTCTTCGCGCCGGAGACGCGGACCGTGCCGACCAGCGGATTGCCGCCGCGAATGACGAACTTATCCATGAATATCGAGAAACTCCTGACCTCTTAGTGTAAATCCATGGGTTCGCTCCCGGTTTGGGGCAAAGGGTATGCTGCATAGTACGGATAACGACGTTCCCAGCGGCGATTCGCGATGGAAATGTGGCATGGATGGCCCTTGACGAGCCATGCCTTCAGTCTGTCAGGCGTTGAAAATGGCCGCTCTCAAGGCCCGGCTCTTGTAAGCTGTTACGGTTGAAAGAACCACCGAGTATCGCATTGCCTATCGGCTCTTGCCAGTGAAGTGAAGCGGAGGGAACATATGCCAGTCCGGAATTTGTTGAGCTGCCTCCTTGTGTCAGCCCTGGTCGGCTGCGGGATGTCTGTGTCCATCGCGCAGTCAAACTCGTCCACATCGAACGCGGCAACAACAGCGGCGGCAACGACTGAAGCTGCGCCCGGATATAACCTGCCGCCGAAGAACATTCTGGATGTGATGAACGCGCCTTCGCCGCCCTATCCCGTGGTGAGCCCGACCCAGGACTCGATTCTCCTGGTGTCGGTGCAGCACTACCCGTCGATTTCCCGGGTGGCGACACCTTTCCTGCGCCTTGCAGGCGTGCGCGTGGAGACAAGGAATCACAGCAAGCACGACACCCCGGGCGGTTACGGCATCACACCCTGCGCCAGTGGTTTCGACCTGGTGCACGTCGCCGATAAGGCGCAAATACATATCGCGCTTCTCAAGGGCGCGTGCCCAGGCTTGCCAATCTGGGCCGCTGACGGAAAGCGATTCGCGTTCGTGAATATCGCTCAGGACGCGGTCGAACTCTGGATCGGCGATGGGACTACGGGCGAAGTACATCAAGTACCCGGAGTTCGTCTCAACCCCATGTTCAACGACGAGATTCAGTGGATGCCCGACCAGAAAACGCTCCTGGTCAAGCTGGTTCCCGAAGGGATGGGCGCGCCGCCGCCCGAGCCGATTTTGCCGATGGGTCCGAGCATCCAGGAGACGGACGGCGAAAAGGGACAGAGCAGCACCTATGAAAACCGCGACACGCTCGGCAATCAGCACGATGAGGATCTGTTCGATTACTTCGCGGCCTCGCAACTGGCATTCATCGATGCGGCCACCGCGGCGATCACGCCGATTGGAAAGCCGAGGAATTTCAAGTCGGTCGCTTCCGCGCCGGATGGGCAGCACATACTCGTCACCGCGATCCACAAGCCTTATTCTTACGTCACCACGTACGATCACTTCCCACAGGAGGTCGAAGTCTGGGACGTATCGGAAAGCTCGCACATTCGTGTGCATACTATCGCTTCGCTGCCACTGGCGGACCGCGTTCCCATCCAAGGCGTGCCATTAGGTCCGCGCAGATTTTCCTGGCGCGCCACCGAACCAGCCACGCTCGTCTGGGCTGAGGCGCTGGATGGCGGCGACTGGAATGTCAACGTTCCGGCTCGCGACAAGATCATGCTGCAGAAGGCGCCCTTCACATCGCCGGCAGTCGAAATCGCGCGCACCGAGCAGCGCTATGCGGACTTGCTTTGGAGCGTCCATCCGGACGTCGCACTTTTGTATGAGTACGATGAGAACCGGCACTGGCAAAAAACCTTCATCATTGACGCCGATGATCCCCAGCGCAAGCCTCGCCTGCTTTGGGATCTCTCCATGGACGAGCATTACGCCGATCCCGGCGATCCGGTCGAACGCCAGCTTGCCAACGGGGCCAAAGTGCTTCGCCAGGACGGCGATTCGATCTACCTTGCGGGATTCGGCTCTTCGCCGGACGGGGATCGGCCGTTCCTCGACCGGCTCGATCTCAATACGCTGAAATCCGAACGCCTCTTTCGCAGCGATAAGACGTCTTACGAGCGTTTTCTTTCCTTCACCGGGCCTGACACACGAACGATTCTCACCTGGCATCAATCGCCGTCGGACCCGCCGAATGCCTTTGCACGAACGCTGGGAAAACCCCTCTCCGCGCCTTCCGGAGAAGCGGCCTTCGCTTCAACCGGTGCCGCAATCACCCATATTCCCGATCCCACGCCGGAAGTGCGGGCAATCAAGAAGCGGCTGGTCAACTACAAGCGCGCCGACGGGCTTGACTTGTCGTTCACGCTCTATACGCCTCCCGGCTATCAAGAGGGTACGCGCGTGCCAACCATTCTTTATGCATATCCTCTCGACTATGCCGACCCTTCGAAGGCCGGACAGGTTGTGGGCTCGCAGGAAACCTTCACGCAGCTGTATGAATATAGACTGCTGCTCCTCGCCGGCTACGCAATCATCGACAACGCTTCGTTCCCTATCGTCGGCGATCCGAAGAAAGCCTACGACACTTATCTTGAACAGCTCGTTGCCGATGCCAAGGCCGCGGTCGATGAGGCGGTGCAGCTTGGCGTTGCCGACCCCAACCGCATAGGAGTCACCGGACACAGCCACGGCGCCTTAATGACCGTCAACCTGGTGGCTCATTCCGACTTGTTCCGGGCCGGCGCCGCTACCAGCGGCTCCTATAACAAGACGCTTACGCCCTTCGGGTTCCAGAATGAGCGGCGATCGGTTTGGGAGGCATCGGATGTCTATCTGAAAGTCTCCCCATTTTTCTCCGCCGACAAATTGAAGACGCCTCTCTTGATCGTTCATGGCGGGGAAGATGCCAACCCTGGCACCACGCCGCTGCAATCGCAAAAGCTCTACGAAGCAATTCGAGGCAATGGCGGTACTGCACGGCTGGTGATCCTGCCGCATGAGCCACATTGGTATGCGGCAATGGAGTCGAACGAGCAGCTTATTTACGAGATGATTCGCTGGTTTGACAAGTACGTGAAGAATGCGCCGCCGCGGTAAGCACGCCAGTGGTGAGACTTTTCAAGGGGAGGAGCGGACAAAACCACTGGGACGCTCTGATTTAGTTCGATGTCGAGGCGGACGTTCCCTCAGGGACTGAAGCCCGCGTTGAATATGCTCCGTTTGCGGCACCCTTCGGCGGCGCTCAGGGCAGGCTCTTAATGCCGAGCTCTTTCAAACAGGCATCTTGCTACAGCTCCAGCACTGTATCTTCGATGGCCAGCCGCACGTTGCCGTCGGATTTCGCCAGGCGGCGGACGGCTTCGGGCTTGTCGACTTTGGCCTTGAGCATCACCAGCGCAACGGGCACGCTGCGCCCCGCGCTCTTGATGGTATGCACGGCGGTTTCGCGGTCGATCTTGCAGGCGCCCATCAGGATGCGGATGCCGCGCTCCACCAGTTTCGAGTTCTGCATGTGTACGTTGACCATCAGGTTTTCGTACACGTAGCCCAGGCGGGTCATGGCGCCGGTGGTGATCATGTTCAGCACCATCTTCTGGGCGCTGCCGGCCTTCATGCGCGTGGAACCGGAGATCACTTCCGCGCCCACGTCGGCCACGATGACGATATCGGCGGCGGAAGACAGCGGCGTGTCGTGGTTGCAGGTCACGGCGGCGGTATGAGCGCCCCGCGCGCGGGCATAGGCCACCGCGGCAACAACATAAGGAGTACGGCCTGAAGCGGAGAGCCCGATGACAACATCTTTGCGGGTGGGGCGGCGGCGGGCGATGTCCCGCTGGCCAAGCTCTTCGGAGTCCTCGTTCACTTCGACTGCGGACGCGAGCGCCTTGGGGCCGCCTGCCATGATGTATTGCACCTGGCCCGGCGCTGTCGAGTAAGTTGGTGGGCACTCGGAGGAATCGAGCGCCGCAATGCGTCCGCTGGAGCCGGCGCCGACATAAATCAAACGGCCGCCGTCGCGTAGGGCGCGTGCCACCTGGTCGATCACCAGAGCAATCTCCGGAATCGCCTTCTTGACCGCTGCGGCAACCTTGGCATCTTCGTGATTGATAATACGGGCGATTTCAAGTGCGGATTTGGTGTCAAACCCTTGAGAAGCCTCGTTCTGGCTCTCGGTGATCAGATGTTGAAGCAGGGAAGCCTGGTCTCTCTTCTTCTCCTCAGGCTTCTTAATCTCTGGTTCGGCGCTTGCCGCTTCCTGCGTCGTCGAGCTGGTTAGCATCGCGTCAGTCCCCAATTCTTGATTGTATCTGGAAACTGGTCAAACAAGGCGACTTTTCTGAAGCGGGCCCCTTTTGAGGTATACAACTTTCGCGGGCTGTGGAGAACCCCTTTTCCGGAGGGAGGCGGGGGATTCATCCTCCGTAAAAAAGCAAGCAGGAGCAACACAGAACTTTTCCCCGGACCGATTCGCCAGCCCATTTTCAACCGAATTCTCGGAATGCGTTGCAGCCTGTTCTGCCCCTGAGAGTTAGCCGCTTCTATCAATCGGATCCACCATCGGCCATTCCCAGTGTCGAGCGCCGGTTCGGGGGAGCATGGGTCCGCCCGACCCTCACAGCGCTTCGCGAATC
>PMOF01000018.1:0-2953 GCA_003162495.1 Acidobacteriaceae bacterium | reverse complement strand
ACTGCCACCTCGGCATCGAGGTCAATCCACAGCGAACATCCGCTGAACCCCAGGTGACCAATCGAGTGCGGCGAAAAATGTCGGCCAGAGGTCGAATTCTCTGACGGCGTATCCCACCCCAGAGCCCTTGAACTACCCTCTGGGCCCTGCCGCTGGGCAAACCGCGCTATGGTTTCAGGAGCAAACAGCCCGGCCTTGGTTTTTGCGCGCCCACACTCCAGAAATTCCCCGGCAAATCGCAACAGATCAGTCACATTGGAAAACAATCCCGCATGACCGGCTACGCCTTTTAATACCCATGCGTTTTCATCCTGCACCTCTCCCTGGATGCGGCGATGGCGCAGCGCAGTGTCCTCCTCCGTGGGAGGAATGAACGCCCGCGCGCTCAGTGGCGGTTGGAAACCCGTCAAAGTCATCCCCAGCGGCTCAAAGATTTCGCGCTTCGCCCACGTGTCCAGCGGCTCGCGGGTCAGGACCTCCAGTGCCTTGCCCAGCAGAATGAATCCGGGATCGGAGTACTCGGCGCGCGTGCCGGGCTCCGCCTCAAGCGGCACTTCCAGGCAGGCGCGGAAGAGCCCCGCGGGTGTTGTCTCCGTCTTGAAGAACTGAACTGTCCCCGGCAGCCCCGAGCTATGTGCCAGCAGGTGCCGCAGCGTGACCTTGCGCGCCCGTGCGCCATTGACGCGGCCGACCACAAAACCCGGCAGCACTTCGCCCAGGGGCGTGTCCAGGTCAAGCAGGCCGCGCTGATTCAGCAGCATCGCCAGGGACGTGGTGGAGACCACTTTGGTGATGCTGGCCACATCGAAGATTGTCTCCGCGGTCACGGCAGGCGCGCCTTCGTCATACGTAAAGCGGCCCCGGGAATCCTCAAGCACAACCTTCCCGCCCGCCAACACACCAAACGCGCACCCCGGAAACGCGCGCGCGGCGATTGCGTCGTCGATCACGCGGTAAGCCGCGGCGAACCCTGAATCGGGAACGGTGGCGGAACGCTCGGAAAGTGTGGCCTCGGACTTCATCCCTGTCTTGCATCCTAACTCCAAACAACCCCGGCCGCCGTCCGTCCGCTGCATTTTTGTGTGTCGTCTCGCGAATCAGGCTATCCTTGAATGCGGGCGGCTCGTCTATCGCAATAGGGAAAACCGTGGAGGGTTCATGAATCGGTGGCACCGAGCGTTGACATCTGTAATCGCGCTGGCGCTGGTCACTGCCTTCGCTTCTCCTCTGTTATCCCAATCGAATTCCGCGCCCGCTCCGGCTTCTCCGGCCTCTGCCCCGGCTCCCGCACCAACCGAGAAAGCGCCGCCTTCCGTGCAGCCAGCCGCGCCGCCGGCCGACGCTACCGCAACGGAAGCAGCGGCCGATCCAGCCAAAAAGATTTACACCGTCCCCGCCGGCACCAAGGTTCTGCTCCAGTTGCGCAGCGCCGTCAACACCAAGAGCGCCAAGGCCGGCGATGGGGTTTACCTGGCCTCGACCTTTCCCGTGGTGGTCGGCAACCGGGTCATGATTCCAGCCGGCGTTTACGTGCAGGGCCTTGTGGACCGCGTGGTCCGTGCCGGACACGTGAAGGGCAGGGCACAGCTCGACATGCATTTCACCTCCATGATTTTTCCCAATGGCTCGGTGGTTGAGATTCCGGGCCTGGTCAACAGCCTTCCCGGCGCCAGCAAGCAGTCGATCAAGGACAACGGGGAGGGAACCATTGAGCAGCAAGGAGACAAGGGACGCAACGCCGGCGAGGTAGCCAAGGTTGCCATTCCTACCGGCGGCACGGTCGGCTCCATCGGCGGCCTTGCCGGCGGTCATCCCCTGGCCGGAGGCGTCGTCGGCATCGGCGCGGGGCTTGCCGCCGTCGGCCTGGTGTCGCTGTTTACCCGCGGCGCCGATGTGAACATCGAAAGCGGAACCCAGGTGGAGATGATCCTGCAGCGGCCGCTCCTGCTTGAGGAAGCGAACCTGGCGACCGGTCCGGCTCCTTCACTGGTTCCCGCGGCCAACCAACCCAAACCGCTTGAAAAACCCAACCGTCCTTACGTCCTTTGCCCGCCCGGAGGCCTCGGCTGCCAGTAATCTCAAGCAGTTTCGAGTAATCTAGAAGAAGATGCAAACGGTTCCCGAAAACACGCAAAACCCCACCCAGGCCGCTCCGCCGCTGGGAGATCCGAGCCAACCGCAACTGAACCCAGCGCCCCCGACCTCCAAAAAGACCGCGGGTATCGGCCTCTGGGTACGCGATCTGCTCATCTCCGCGGCGGCTTCGGTGCTGATCATCACCTTCCTTTACCAGCCCGTCCGCGTGGAAGGCACCAGCATGATGCCGCGCCTGGAAGACCGCGACCGGCTGTTCATCAACAAATTCGTCTATCGCATCTCCTCCATCGAGCGCGGCGATGTGGTGGTCTTCCGTTACCCGCGCGACCCGGAAAAGAGCTACATCAAGCGTGTGATCGCGCTGCCCGGCGACAGCATCCGCATTGACCACGGCGTGGTCTGGATCAACGGCATCCGCCAGCACGAGAGCTACGTTCCAAAGGAATATCGCGACAACAACTCCATGGCTGAGATGGTTGTGCCCCCTGACACCTACTTCATGATGGGCGACCACCGCTCCATCTCCTGGGATAGCCGCGCCTTCGGCCCCGTCGACCGCTCGCTCATTTACGGCAAAGCTGTTCTCGTCATCTGGCCCACGCGCGACGCGGGCGTGGTGCGCTAGCCGATTCAAAGTATGAAGGAACGCAAAGTGACTAAGCCTAAGCGAGCGAATAGCGAGCGTCTGCCCCACCGCAGGTGCCTAGTGTCCGTGTTCCTCGAGAAACTTCTCCGCCTCAAGCGCGGCCATGCAGCCTGATCCGGCCGCTGTAATCGCCTGGCGGTAGCGCCGGTCCTGCACATCGCCGCAGGCAAACACCCCGGGAATCACCTTGCCGGCCTGTGTGGTCAGCAC
>PMOF01000270.1 GCA_003162495.1 Acidobacteriaceae bacterium | reverse complement strand
ACTTGTTATGAGGTGGGCGGGGATTACCTGGACATTGTGGAGCAGCCGGATGGCAGCTTGCTGATGGTCGTGGCCGACGTGGCCGGCAAGGGACTGGCTTCGGCGATGATGGCCTCCAGTTTCCGGGCTGCGTTTCGGGCCATGGCGGTGACGGGGATGCCGCTGGCCGAACTGGCCACACGGATGAATCAGCAACATTGGACGGAGGGAGAAGAAGCGCGGCGGCGGTATGTGACGGCGATTTTTCTCCGGCTGCATCCCGAGACTGGCGAGATCGAAGTGGTGAACGCGGGCCACAATCCGGGGTTCCTGATTGCGCCGGATGGGGAACCGCACCAGTTTAATGCCGCCGGGACGCCGCTGGGGCTGTTGCCGGGAATGAGCTACCAAAGCGAAAAGCACAGCTTTGCCGATGGGACGCGGCTGCTCTTTTATACGGACGGACTGACGGAGGTCTTCAAAGGCGACGAAGAATATGGCCAGGAGAGGCTCATGGATCAATTTTGCAGGTGCCCCGCAGTGAAGGCCGATGGTATTCTCGATGCATTGTGGACAGCTATTGAGGAATTCTCAGAAGGCGGACCGCAGGGGGACGACATGACCGCACTGGCGCTTTGCCGCTGGACGAGCTCTACGGGGATGCCGGCATGAACGAAAGAAAGACGACCAACGTGGAGGTGCGGCTCCCTTCGCGGTTGGGGTTCGAGAAAGTAGCCATGAGCACCGCGCAGGCGGTGGCCAAACTGATGGGCTTTCCCGATGATCGGATTGAGGATCTCAAGACAGCAGTCGCCGAGGCGTGCATCAACGCCATTGAGCATGGCAACCGGCTGAACGAAAAACTGTCGGTGGGGGTGGTGCTTGCGGCGGGCGAAGATTCGCTGGAAGTGAAGGTAATCGACGACGGCAAAGGCATGCGCACGCAACCGGCCAAGCCGGACATCGATCGCAAGATGCACGGCGAGGAAGACGCGCGGGGAATGGGGATGTTCCTGATCCAGGCGCTGGTTGATGAGGCGGAGTGGGTGGCCGGGACCGGCGGCAAGAGCAGTTATGTCCGGCTGGTGATCCGGCTGGACAAGGATGCATAACCGGGCCCGCGCAGCGGCGCTAACCGAAGAGAACGGAGACTATTGATCGTGCAGAGCGAAACGAAATCGCGTGTTGACCAGACTACCTCCCCCGGGGGGCAACCGGTAACTGTGCTCCGCTTCGAGGGGGACATTGCGAGTACCTCCAAGGACGCGGTTCTGGGTGCTTACCAGGGACTGCCGAAAAATTCGGTCAAAACTGTCCTGCTGGATTTCACCAAGGTGGATTACATCAATTCGAGCGGGATCGCGCTGGTGATCCAACTGCTGATGGAAGCCACGAACGCGGGACAAAAGGTACTTGCATTCGGACTCTCGGCCCACTTTGTGAAGGTGTTTACGATGGTGGGGATCACCAAGTACGCGGGGCTGTTTCCGGGACAGACAGAAGCATTGGCGGCGTTGTAGGAGCGGCATTCGGCTTCCAACCCGGACTTTGAATTGCGGCAGAGAAATATCGATAAGAAGCCTTCAACGGCTATAGATAATTGGAATGGCCCCACCTGAACCGAACCGCACACAACGCGAATCGACGAAGGTGGGGGCACCTTCAGCAGTGACAACACTCACAGCAATCTGGGGCGCCCATCGTGGCGAGGGCGCCCACAGCAACGGCGATGGAAGCTATCGTCCTACCACCAGGACTGTGAAGCTGCCGGGGACCATGGTTGGGCGAGGGCGCGGGTTGTCGGCGGTTGGTTCGGGCCGCGGGCCGAAGTCGGCAGTGACCAGGTAGACGCGGTCGGTGCCGGAATCATAGGCCATGGTGCGCGCGCCGCGCTGGGTGGGCAGACTTTCAACGGTGGGGTATCCGGGCGCCGAAGTGTCGACCACCGAAAGAATCCCTTCACCGCATGAGGCGAAGGCGAGCTTGTGGGCCGCGTCCCAGCCGGCAGCGTCGGGACCGTCGGCGATGGAGGCAGTGGCCAGGGACTTGCCGGTATGGGAATCGACGACAGACATATGCTTGCCGTCGCAGACCGGGAAGAGGCGGCTGCCGGGAACGTCAAAGGCAAGACCGCTGGGACTATCGCAGTTTGTGAGCGGCCACTCAGCGGTGATTTTCCTGGTGTTGGCATCCAGTCGAACGATTTCGTTTTTGTCTTCGATGTTGTCGAAGACCGTTCCCTTGCCGTCGACGGCGGGGAATTCAGGCTTGCCGGGCAACGGGATGGTGGCAACGACTTTCTGGGTGGCGGCGTCAATGACGGCTACGTCCTTGCTGCGCCCGTCAAACGCCCATACGGTTTGGGTGGCGGGTTCAAAGACGATGCCGTCGGGGTTTTGGCCGGTGGGGATGGTAGCAACGGTGGCCAGCGTTGCGCGGTCGAATACCACTACGGCATTGCCGCCGCCGTCAGAGATGTAGCCGAATTTGCCGGCGGTGTCGAAGGCGATGCCGTGGGTGCCGTGGAGATTGGCGATGCTGCCGACCTGTTTGCCGCTTTGAGTATCGAGCACATCTACATGGTTGCCGCGCGTGAGGTAAAGGCGATGGGCGGGAGGATCGGCGAGCAGGTAATCCCAAAAGCCCTCGCCGCCGATCTTCCAGTGGTCGAGGACCTTGTAAGGCAGCTGCGCGGAAAGCAGGCAAGGGAAGGCGAGAAGGCCGCAAAACAGGGCTGCGGCTGCGAAAGATGGTCTAAGACGAATGCTGTGCCAGGTGGGCATGATCTGCTCCGATTGTGATTTGTAACCAAACCCGGCAAGAATATCACCTTGCCTTGCTCGCGAGTCACGTCGGACCGGCCGCCCAGCCGGAGCGGTCCCAGGGCGGATGCTTTACCCTCGTAGCTGCGGGCCGCAGGCGGCTCGGGGACTCCACTTTGCGCATCGTTCTCTCGAACATCGGCACGTTTGGCGACATCAACCCGCTGATCGCGATTGCACTGGAACTCAAGCGGCGGGGCCATGTACCGGTGATTGCGGTGCCTGCACTGTTCGAGGCAAAGATTGCGCCGCTGGGCCTGGAATTTCATGCGGTGCGGCCGGATATCGACCCCACAAACACGATGCTGGTGGAGATGATCTACGACGTGCGCAAGGGCACGGAGCGGGGGTTGAGAGAATTTCTGTTTCCGGCGCTGCGCAGAACATATGACGATCTGCTGGATGCGGCGACCCTGCCGGAGCGGGCTGACCTGCTGCTGCTGGGCGAGCTGAATTACGCCGGACCGCTGGTGGCGGAGGTGACGGGGATCAGGTGGGCGAGCTATGTGTTGGCGCCACTGAGCTTTTTTTCGGCCTTCGATCCGCCGCTCTTGCCGATGTATCCGCGGCTGGCCCGGGCGGACAAGACGGTGCCCGGACTGGGGCGAGCGATGAACCGGCTGGCGCGGTTTGTAAGCCGGAAATGGCCGCAGCCGATTTATGATTTGCGCCGCGAACTGGGACTGCCTAAGGGCAGGAATCCTTTATTTGATGCCAAGCATTCGCCGGAGCTGGTGCTGGCGCTGTTTTCGCGGGCGCTGGGCACCGAGCAGAAGGACTGGCCGAAGCATACGCGGATCACGGGGTTCTGCTATTACGACGCGGATGCGGGGAACGCAGGGTTGCCTAGGCATCTGGAGGAGTTTCTGGGCGCGGGTCCGGCCCCGGTGGTGTTTACGCTGGGATCGGCGGCGGTGCTGGCTGCGGGAGAGTTCTATGAGGTGTCTGCCCAGGCGGCGATAAGGCTGGGGGCGCGGGCGGTGCTGCTGATTGGCGCGGACGCGCGCAACCGGCTGGAGCAAGAGCTGCCGGATTCGATCTGCGTGGCGGAGTATGCGCCTTATTCAGGGCTGTTTCCGCGGGCCGCGCTGGTAGTGCACCAGGGCGGGGTGGGCACCACGGCGCAGTGCCTGCGGGCCGGCAAGCCGATGCTGATTATGCCCTTCTCGCACGACCAGCCGGACAACGCGCGCCGCATGCGGCGGTTGCAGGTTGCGCGCGTGATCGAGCGCGAGGACTATACGCCGGTGAAGGTGGCGCAGACGCTGAAGGCGATGCTGGCGGAGCCGAAGTTTGCGCGGCGGGCGGAGCAGGCGGCCCGGCTCCTGCAGCAGGAGGATGGTGTGGGGTCGGCTTGCGATGCGCTGGAAGAGTTGTTTGCGAAGACGCGAAAAACGGATTGAGCGGAATGGTTTGCGCGGGCAATTCTCTATCGAGATAAGGATCTGGACCCGTTTCCCGGACCAGGGTATCAATAAATTCCGGGCACAAGGCGGCGTGTCGTCGTGCTGTAGTCGGCGTACTGCGCACCGAACGCCTCAAGAAGCGCCGATTCCTCGACGTGAATGCGATAAATCAGGGCCGCGGTGGGAAAGAGCAGTACGATTGCGAGGCTGATCCAGTTGCGCTGGTAGATTCCAACCGCGGCAAAGTTGAGCAGCATGCCGGAGTAGGAAGGATGCCGCACCCACCGATAGACGCCCGTGGTGCGCAGGGTTTGCGTGGAATGGATCGCAACGTTGGTGCTGAACGATGAGCCGAGAGAGAGAATGGCAGTCCAGCGGATTGCGAATCCGGCGAGCATGATGACCAGCGCTGCCGGCCTGAGCCAATGCGCGCCGCCGAGCATGTTGTGCGGGTGGGTGTCGCTGTAATAGGAGGCCGCCCAAACAGAGGCGAAGATGGCCGTCAACAGCAGCCACAGAGAGCCTCGATCCTTGAGCTGGCCCTGGCTTCGGCTGGTGCGCGTCGCGAGCTGAAGAAAAAGCTCAGATGCAATCCACACCCAGTAAAGAATCTCAAACATTTTTGAAATGTTCATGGGCTTTCAATGCTCCCCGGCTTGAGTTTATTTGGGATGGAGGCTATTTGGCAGAGTATTTTTTAGTTTCCCCGGTGCGGGAGTTGGTGACGGAGAAGCTGCCGTCAGGGGACGCCACGACTTTGAGATAAGCGCCGTCGGTGGTCGCGCCCTTTGGATTGGCGATGAGAGCGGCGGAGCTATTGTGGGCGGCGTCGGAGTCTTCGGCGGTGTGAAGCATCCAGAGGTCTTCGATGCCGGGGCTCTGGTGGACGGTCTGCCAGGCTTCTGGGCTTCCGGCTTTGTGGGCGCCGTTGTTCATGATGGCGACGCGGGGATGGATGGCATCGACGAAGGCTCGCGAGTTGGACAGGTTGAAGCCGTGATGGTCGACCAGATAGAGGTCGACCGTGCCGATGAGATTGTCGGGGCAGACGAGGGGGATCTCCTTGGCCTTGGTGAGGTCGCCGAGATCGAGGAAGCGGAATTGACCAAAAGTGACCAGGATGCCGGCGGAGCGGGGATTCTCCGTAGTGTCGAGCTCCCATTTCGGCTCGGTGGCGCACCCTGGGTTGGAGGTGGGCTTGACGCCGGGAATGGCGGCGATGTGCTCGCCGTCGGCGGTGAGGACGATGGTTTGCAGACCAGGGATGTCGATGGTGTCTCCGGGATGAACGATGCGGCGGGGCTTGCCCTCGATGGCCTTCAGATACGCGGCGTAATCGCGGCGGGTGATGTCGGAGTCTTCGCGGTTGGGCCCGTGGTCAAGGAACTCGCCGATAGGGACGCGCTTGACGAGCTCTGGCACGCCGCCGACGTGATCGACGTGAAAGTGGGTGATGAGCAAGTGATCGATGCGGGTGACGCCCGCGTCGCGCATGGCCTGCTGGATGCGGTCTGCATCGCGGCCGTTGGCATCGGGCCAGCCGGTGTCAATCAGGAGAGACGCGCCGGAAGGGGCAACGAGCAGTGTGGATTGGCCTCCTTCCACATCAATGGAGTAGATGAGGAGGGGTTTCGCAGGCATGGTTTGGCCGGAAGCCGGCTGGAGCAGGAGCGCGGCCACGCAGCTAACAGGAAGCAGAAGGGTGATGGCCAAGCAAGAGAGGGGCGGCAGAGGCCGGCCGTGGTGAGCGATAGAGCGGAGATCGGCGCCAATTTGCATTTGCGAGACAGTGTACTCGGTCAGCGGTGGGTTGGGAAACGGCGCGGCGGGCGCGGCAAGGTTCGGGTAGAGAGGCGGGGCCGTGCTGGTGTAAACTGATCCAGACCCCAAAGCCGGCTCTCTCATGGGCCGGCTTGATTGTGTCGGGACGTGGCTCAGCCTGGTAGAGCACTCGCTTGGGGTGCGAGGGGTCGGCAGTTCAAATCTGCCCGTCCCGACCATACATTTTTAGAGATGATTATTTTGAGAATGATTACCCGAAGCAACCTCCCAAGGGAATTATGCGATGCTCTGATTCCGATTTTGGATGCAGGATTTTCACAAAAATTTGCTCCCCTGAAATATAAGTCAGCCAAGACTTTAAAGACCCTCTACATCTTTAGTAACCATCTGTAACTGAGCAAGGTGTCGCGCATCACACCCTTATGTACGGCTCGGTGAAGGTGCAAGCATGCATAAATTTTCAGTTCCCTTTCGCATTCACGGTACGGGATGTCTTCTGATTGGCTCTTGCGTCCTGATTGGCGTCTGGCTTCGTGGTTGGGGGCTTGGCTTCGCCGTGGGCGCGTTGCTGGTGGCCAGCCTGCTGATGCACGAAGTGGGTCATATGCTTGTAGCGATCAAGCTCGGAGTTCCGGTGCGTGAGTTTGGACTCCGCCTGCTTGGGGCCTATAACCGCAGAGCCTACGCGACCAACCGCCGCGATGAACTGCTTATCTCATTGGCGGGGCCGCTGACGAACTTATGTCTGGCCATCCCGTTCCTCTTCGTGCCTGCGATAGGGACGCAGCTTGCGCTGGGAAACCTGGCGTTGTGCGTGGTCAATCTGCTGCCGATTCCGTCCAGCGATGGGTTACATATTCTGCAAACGCTTCTGCATTCCAGCCTGCCTGGCGACATAACTCCGAAACTCGGCCAGCATAACTCAGCCCTGGGAAATAAGGCGGCCTGAGAGGACCTTATCCGTCCGCTTGCGGTGAACCTATATGCCTGGCACTCGGTCTGGCCATCCCGTTCCTCTTCGTGCCTGCGACAGGAACGCAGCTTGCGCTGGGAAACCTGGCGTTGTGCGTGGTCAATCTGCTGCCGATTCCGTCCAACGATGGGTTACATATTCTGCAAACGCTTCTGCATTCCAGCCTGCCTGGCGACATAACTCCGAAACTCGGCCAGCATAACTCGGCCCTGGGAAATAAGGCGGCCTGAGAGGACCTTATTCGTCCGCTTGCGGTGAACCTAATTGCCTGGCACTTAGAAGAGAAGGCTGATTGGCGTGATTGCGGGAGCTGTGGAGGAGAATCCAGTTTGCCGCGGGGCCTTGCGGGTTCGGGGAGACGAGCACACTAGCCTGGATATCAGCGAGATTGCGATAAGAATGTTCCGGGGTCGACCGGAACAACCATGATTTCCCATTTTGAAGATGATTGAAGACCCGTGGAGATCGCTTCGCCGTGCTCTGTGGGAGCACGGCGAAGCTGGTCCGAATACCGCCCGGGTGATCGCGACCCCGTCAGTTGATGGTGACGGTGGCCGTGAACGGGGCAGCGTTGCTTCCGTTGCTGGTCTGTAACGCGCCAGTGGGGAGCGTGTTGTAATAACAGCCTGGATTCTTAGCGGTTACGTTTACGGTCACCTTGCAGGATGCGGCAGCCGGGATCGATCCCCCGGTCAGTGTCACAGTCGACCCACCACTTGCTGCCGTCACTGCCCCACCGCATGTAGTACTCCCAATGCCAGCGACGAGCAATCCAGCGGGAAGCTTGTCGGTGAGTGGCGCAGTCAGTTTGGCGGCTGTGGTTGCGGGGTTATCCAGGGTGATGGTGAGTTCCGAGACCTGGCCCAGATCGATCGTAGCCGGGGTGAAGGCCTTGATGAGCCGGATGCCGACGGTGAAGATGGCGGTATACGGATAGGTATTGCACCCCTTGCTGGTGTGCAAGGAGCAGGCGGTGAGTTGGTTATAGTAATTGCCCGCTCTGGTTGCGGTCACTTTGACCGATATATAGCACGAGCCGTCAGCCGGGATGGATCCTCCGGTCAACGTCACAGAGCTGCCTCCCGCGTGCGCCGAGGAGACTCCGCCGCAGGTGTTGGTGGCTGGGCCCGCGGCGAGCATGCCACTGGGGAAGTTGTCAGTGAACGGCGCGGTAATGGTTTCAACGGTGGTTGAGGGATTGCGCAGCTTGATGGTGAGTAGTGAGACTCCGCCGGATTTGATGGTGGTGGGGCCAAACGACTTGCTGAGTATGGGGGTAGTGATTCCCGCGGGGTTGACGGTCAGACTCGCGGTGGCCGGTGCACTGTTGCTGCCGTTGCTGGTCTTGAGAGCACCGATGACCAAGACGTTGAGGCACTGGCATTTTTCTTTCTCAGCGGTCACCGGAACGGTGATCTTGCAGGAGCTGTCGGCGGGAATCGAGCCCCCTGTCAGAGTTACCTTCGTCGAGCCTTTGGCAGCGGTTACCGCTCCTCCGCAGGTGGTGGCGCCGCTCCCGTAGACCGTCATGCCAGCGGGCAAGTTGTCGGTCAATGGCGCGGTAAGGACGGCGGCTGTGCTATTGGCGTTCTTCAGGGTGATCGTAAGAGTGGAGACTCCGCCCGCATTGATGGTGGCTGGGCTGAAGGCCTTGGTGAGAGTGGGAAGGATGCGTGCGGGGGCGCTCACAGTGAGCGTAGCGATGGCCGGGGATGCATTGGCACCATTGCTGGTGCGGAGAACGCCAGCGGCCAGCGAGTTGTGATAGTTGCCCGCGACCGGCGCGGTGACAAGTACGGTCACCTTACAGGAGCTTTTGGCCGGGATCGCACCTCCGGTCAGTGTCACCGAAGAGGAGCCCTTGGTGGCTGTGACAGCCCCACCGCAGGTCGTGCTGCCGCCGCTGGAGACGGTCACGCCACTGGGGAATCTGTCAACAAGCGGCTCGGTCAAAGTGGAGGCCGTGGAACCCGCATTGCTAAGGGTAATGGTAAGGGTCGAGACTCCGCCGGCACGGATGGAGGCCGGGCTGAAGGCTTTGCCGAGCGTGGGCAGGACATGCGCGGGGGTATTGACGGTCAGGGTCGCGATGGCCGGTGCGCCATTCTTGCCGTTGTTGGTATCGAGAGCGCCGGCAAGCAGGGAATTAATGTGATTGCCGCCGACCGATGAGGTCACGGGCACTTTAACGGTGCAGGAGCCGCCGGCGGGTATTGAGCCTACTTTCAGGGTCACAGTCGAGCCGCCCGTTATGGCGGTGACGTCCCCATCGGTACAAGTGGTGCTGCCGCTACCAGAGACTGTTACGCCGGTGGGCAACTTGTCGACGAGCGGCGCAGACAAAATGGCGGCTGCGGAGTCGCTGTTGCTCAGGGTAATGGTAAGGATCGAGATCCCATCCTCATTTATCGTAGCTGGACTGAAAGACTTGCTGAGCGTGGGTGGTGTCGGGATTACCGAGGCTGAGCACACCGAAAGCGAGATGGTGTTGGCCTCCAACGTGACCGCGCCAGTTCGCGCCAAAGTCCTGCCCGAAACAGTCGCTTCTGTCGTAAGGCTAATGCTCGCGAGGGCGAGAATGTTTCCGGTGAAGTTGCTGCCCGTACCAAGAGTTGCGGAACTGCCGACTTGCCAAAATACATTGCATGGTTGAGCGCCGTTGATGAGCACAACAGAGGAGCCACTCGCGGTTGTAAGCGTAGTCCCGATCTGAAACACCCAAACGGCACCAGCCGTGCCCTGAGCGTTGAGAGTAAGCGTTCCCGTCAACCCAGCCGAGGATGAAAAACAATAGACACCCGGAGTAAGCGTCAATCCACCGAGATCCTTGCCGGTAAGATTGTGACTGCACGGTTGGGCTGCCAGATCTACATACGCATTGCCGGTATCAGTTTGAGCCTGACCCGCCTCCGCATCCGCTGTATGTGTCGTTCCTCCGGCCAAAGTGCCTGGAGGAAAGCCGGTGATTGCCGTGCCCGGACTTACACCCAGGTCTCCGATTAGAATGGTCGGGCCGGTATTAGTCACTGTGGAACTAGCCAGTACCGCGAAGCTCTGCGCGGTACCCAGGGATGGTGCTATGGCTTGAGCCAACGCCAGGTGAGCCGGAGCGGCAACAAGAAGCGCGATAAGCACAAAGAGATTGGCGGTCCTTGTAATTAGACGTCTATAAGTCTGCATTCTCATTGCAATAGCCTTCATTTCTTCGTCGCCTTGGCGATTAGCGCAGGAGCATGCGGCGCATAACTGGACCGTGTCGCGGCGAGAGATCTTCCGATCCCAACCTTGGCTTGGGCAACGAGTCCGGACGCTAGTTTGACACCAAAACGCGGTGCGCTCCCTAAGCCCCATTCCGATCACGGACTGGAGCCATGTTATAGAGAAACTAGCAATGTGGATTTACGAGTGTCTGAGCAATACCACACTGTCCGTCACAGTTTTCACAACTATCTTCCACTGGATCGTGAAATCGAATCCCGTTGCCGCCACTAATAGAGAGAGAAGATTAGAAGATAGGCTGGTAAAGATAGTCTGTAATTGACCTGGGTGCGATCGGAGTTAGTTCGAACTGCCAGGACGTGGGGCGGAACCTATAAAACCATCCTCACAATCAAGGCAGGCCCCGAACCGCTCTATCATGCAGGCGGCAACAGGGAGACGTGGGCCTGAACGATGCGCCAGCCCTCGGGGAGCCGGACCCACACCTGGCTCTGGCGGCCGCGGACTTTGCCGGCGGCTGTGGCGCGCTCGAATTCCAGCGTGATGCTGGCAAAGTCGTGGCCGAAGGTTACGATGTCAAACCGGGTGACGGTGCGCGCAAGATTGGCTGCGGGACGCGACTTGCGAAAGGCCTCCAACTCTTCAGGTCCGTAGAGATTCTCGCCGATGCCAAAGCGCATGACCTGCGGGCCGGCCCAGAACAGGGCGACCAGGGTGTCCACATCGTTCGAGACCAGAGCTTCTTCATAACGCGGATAGAGGGCGCGGAGTTCCGCCACCGCTTCAGGGGCATTGATGGGGATGGTTATAGGTCTGTTCATGGGTTTGAGTCACGGAATTGGGAACAGTTCGCGAGGGGGAAGAATCTGCTTGCTGAGCGCGGCGCTGACCGTGTAGACGGGCTCGTTGACCACCTGGCTGAGGCGAAGCTTGAGGGCCACGCTGCACAGAATATAGGCGTGAACCGCGGAGAAACCCCAGCGGCTGACAAGCAGGTCGATCATACGACCCGTAGC
Source organism: Acidobacteriaceae bacterium (assembly GCA_003162495.1). GTDB lineage: Bacteria > Acidobacteriota > Terriglobia > Terriglobales > Acidobacteriaceae > Telmatobacter. The sequence continues at coordinate 17,370 of PMOF01000270.1, read as the reverse complement.
GGCGCGGGCGGCGGAGGCCAGGTCGGTTCCCGTTTCCACCACGACCCAGGCATTGGCGGAAGAGTCGGGAGCGGCCACCTCGCTGGCTTCAACAATCGGGCCGGCGAGCGGTTGCTGCTTGTGGAGATGGAAGCGCAAGGTCACATCGAGCGGGCACTCGATGCCATTGATGCAGACCTCTCCATCGCCCTGCGCGGCGTGTCCGTCTCCGCAACTGAAGAGCGCGCCGCGGTTGAAGACCGGCAGGTAAAGGCGGGAGCCGGCACAGAGCTCGCGCACGTCGAGATTGCCGCCGAAGGGGCCTGGGGGGCGAGTGCGGAAGGCGCCTGCATCGGCGCGCGCTACGCCCATGACTCCCAGAAACGGGCGCACCGGCACAACCGCCGGAGCAAGCGAACTGGTCGATTGGCCATCGAGCTGCCAATGGAATAGATAAGGCTCGCGGAAACGATCTTTCAGAAAGCCCAGGCCCTCAAGGACGCTCGACCATCCCCAACCGCTATGACGCGTGGCCAGCACGTCGATCTGCAATACATCGCCCGGCACTGCTCCCTCGACAAAGATGGGGCCGGTGAGCGCGTGAATGCGGGTGCGGTCGATGGCGAGGAATTCCGCGGTGGACATGCCGGGTCGCACCTGGGCGCCACTGGCGTCCAGGCACTCGATCTGCACTTCGTCGCCCGGTTCGATGTGCAGGCGGGGCGGTAGCGAGCGGTCCCACACTGAATGAGTGGGTTCGGCGGAGAGCCGATGCTCGGTCATGATTCATGTACCCGCACGGTCATTTGAATCTCGACCAGCGCGCGTCGTGGCAACGCGCTGACACCGATAGCCGCGCGGACATGGCGGCCAGCCTCGCCGAAAACGCGCACCAACAGGTCGGAGGCGCCGTTGATCACAGCCGGCGCTTCCGCGAATCCGGGCGCGGCCTGCACGTAGCCGTTCACCGTGAGCACCTCTGCCACGCGATCGAGCGAGCCAAGCTCCTGCTTGAGAATCGCCAACTGAATAAGCGCGCAGGCCTCTGCGGCTCCGTATCCGGCCTCAGTGGAGCGGTCGACGCCCGCGGTTCCGGTGATCACGCCGTCCGGACCAGACGAGATAACGCCGGAAAGATAGACGATTGCGCCTAGCCTCTTGGCAGCGACGTAATTGCCGCCGGGAGACGGCAATGGGGGCAAAGCAAGCCCGAGGGCAGCGAAGTTTTCGTCTGGTGTGGGCACCTGCGACCTTTGCCTTTGAATGTAGCATGCGCGCAGGGAAATTTTCTTGGGTTCTTTGGGGCGCTCAAGTTAGCATGGGCCATGCTTCGACTTTATCTGGTGTTGCGCGTGGTCACTGCGCTGCCCGCGCTGCGTCGTCGTAATCCGCGTTGGCCGGCGTCTTTGCGACCGGAGTCGCCGATGCGGGGTTGCGAATGAACCGCCGGAAGCGAGCGCTGTTGTCGTACGCGCTCTTCGCGAGCCGTTGCCAGGAACGGCCGCTGACCGCCTGCATTAAGACATTTGCCGCCGGCAGGAGGAACCCATGATTACGCGCGTTGCGAAGCTGTTGCTGCTGGCAGGGATCGCTCTCTATTACACGCTCGTAGTATTCAACAACATCACGGACTTCGATTCGAACTATGAATTTGTTCGCCATGTGCTGTCAATGGACACGACCTTTCCTGGCAATCATGGAATGTGGCGCGCGATTCCCTCGCCCGGATTTCATCTGGCGTTTTATCTGTCCATCATCGTGTGGGAGATTGCCAATACGATCCTGCTTTGGTGGGGAGTGGCGGGTCTGCTTCGCGCACTGCGACTTCCAGCCGGCGCATTTAACGGGGCCAAGCGGGTTCCGATGATGGCGCTTACGCTTTCGCTGCTGATGTGGCTGGTAGCGTTTCTTTCGGTAGGCGCGGAGTGGTTCTTGATGTGGCAGTCGCACACATGGGATGGGCGGGACGCCGCATTTCGCATGTTTGCTGTGGTAGGGCTGGTGCTCCTGATTATGATGCAACCGGATGCCGAGGGACAGCCGTGATGACCCGCGCGGCATCCGGAATCTTCGTTAATGCCTGAGGAGGAGCCGTGAGCACCAACGATCCGTCGCTCTCAAACCGCGACCTGGCTCCCACCACGCAGGCGCAGCGCACCTGGGGCATGTACAACTACATTGCCCTTTGGTTTTCAATGTCCATGGAAATCACCACGTATCAGCTTGNNGCGGGCGCCAAGTACGGCATTCCGTTTCCGGTGTTCATTCGCGCACCGTTTGGCGTGCGCGGCGCCAACCTTCCCGCGATCCTCCGCGCCATTGTGGCTTGCGGCTGGTTTGGGATTCAGTCGTGGATCGGCGGAACCGCGATTCATTCGATGCTGATGGTGATTTGGCCATCGGTTGGCTCGATCGAAGGCGTTTTGTGGGCCAGCTTTCTCGGCTTCTGGCTACTGAACATGGTTGTGGTATGGCGCGGCGTTGAGTCCATACGCCACTTACAAGCTTTTGGCGCGCCGTTCATGTTTGTGATGGCCGCCGCGCTTCTTATCTGGGTGCGAATCAAGGCTGGCAGCTTCGGCTCCATGCTTTCGACGCCAAGCCAATTCCACACCACAGGCGCGTTTCTTGCGGTTTTCTTTCCGTCGCTCACCGCGATGGTGGGCTACTGGGCCACGCTGGCACTGAACATTCCCGACTTCACGCGCTACTCGAAATCGCAAAATGCGCAGGCCGTGGGTCAGGCCTTCGGGCTGCCGGTTGCGATGACGCTTTATACATTCGTGGGTATCTCGGTTACGTCGGCATCGGCTGTGCTTTTTGGGAAGCCCATCTGGAACCCGATCGAGCTGATCGGCGCGTTTCATCAGCCTGTGGTGGCCTTTGTGGCGCTGATCGCCATATTGATTGCTACGCTCAATGTAAACATCGGCGCCAATGTGGTGTCGCCATCGAATGATTTTTCAAACCTATATCCGAGATTAATCAGTTTTCGCACCGGCGGATTGATTACCGGATTTCTGGGACTGGCGATGTGCCCGTGGAAACTGCTGGCCACGCCGGACAGTTATATCTTCGGATGGCTTATCGGTTACTCAGGACTGCTGGGACCAGTGGCGGGCATCATGGTTTGCGATTATTTCTTCGTCCGCAAAACGGTGCTCAATGTGAATTCGCTCTATCGCCGCGAGGGCGCGTATTCCTACACCAAAGGCATCAACCCGCGGGCCATCGTGGCGCTGGTGCTTGGCGTGGCGATTGCGCTGATCGGCCTGGCCGTGGAGTCGCTGCACTTTCTCTATGACTACGCGTGGTTCGTGGGCTTCTTTACGGCAGGAGGAGTGTATGGGTTACTCATGAAAGTAGCTCCGCCAAATCCCCATGTTACAGACGTTCAACGGCTTTGAAAAAGTTTGCAAAGTTCAGCGCACCTGCGGAAAGCCAAGGTCTACTTTGCTTGCAGCGGGGTCAGGCCAGCGGCTGGTTACAACTTTAGAGCGGGTATAAAACTGGACGCCTTCTGGGCCGTACATGTGCAGGTCGCCAAAGAGTGAGGACTTCCAGCCGCCAAAGCTGTAATAGGAAACAGGAACTGGGATGGGGACGTTGATGCCTACCATGCCGACCTCGACATCGAATTGAAACTGGCGCGCTGCGCCTCCGTTTTGTGTAAAGATTGCCGTGCCGTTGCCGTAGGGATTGTCATTGATGAGGCGCAGAGCGTCAGCATAGGTGGCAACACGCACCACGCTCAGCACCGGGCCGAAGATCTCGTGGTCGTAGCAGCGCATGCCGGGCTTGGCGTTGTCGATGAGCGAGGGACCAAGGAAAAAACCGTTGGACCTCATGGCCGGATCGAGACGGCCATCGACGGAGAGCGTTGCCCCTTCAGCGACAGCTGTGTCGAGATGAGCGGCCACACGATCACGATGTTCGCGGGAGATGAGCGGCCCCATTTCGTTGAACGGCTCGGAGCCGGGCCCCACTTTGATGCGGGCCACGCGCTCGCGAATGGCGGCGATCAGTGGGTCGGCAACACCGCCGACAGCGAGCACGACGGAGATGGCCATGCAGCGTTCGCCGGCCGCGCCATAACCAGCGGAGACCGCGGCATCGGCAGCCATGGCGATATCGGCGTCCGGCAGCACCAGCATGTGATTCTTGGCTCCGCCCAAAGCTTGCACGCGCTTGCCGTTATGCGTGGCAGTTTGATAGATGTGACGGGCCACGGGCGTAGAGCCAACGAAGCTGATGGCTTTGACGTCGGGATGTTCGAGCAACCGGTCGACAGCAACCTTGTCACCATGGACAAGATTTAGAACGCCATCGGGAACGCCCGCTTGCTTGGCTAACTCCGCGAGGAACACGCTGGCGGAAGGAACCTTCTCAGACGGTTTGAGAATAAAGGCATTTCCGCAGGCGATGGCGGTGGATAGCATCCACAACGGCACCATAGCGGGGAAGTTGAAAGGCGTAATGCCGGCTACCACACCAAGCGGCTGACGAATCTGGTAGACGTCGACGCCGCGGCTGGCCTGCTCCGTGTAACCACCCTTGAGCTGGTTTGGAATGCCGCAGGCGAACTCCACGTTCTCCAACCCACGAGCGACCTCACCGAGGGCATCGGCGATGGTTTTGCCATTCTCAAGGCTGATGATTTCAGCGAGGCGGTTGCGATTCTTCACGATCAAGTCGCGGAAGCTGAACATAACCTCGGCACGGCGCGAAAGCGGGGTGGAGCGCCATTCGGCAGAAGCAAGCTTGGCTGCGGCAACCGCGCGGTCGACGTCGTCAATGCAGGCAAAACCGACCTCGGCGATAATCTCGCCGGTTGCGGGATTAGTGACGGAGGCGCGGCGCCCGGAGGTTGCGGCGTCAGGCTTGCCATTGATCCAGTGAGAAACTGCTGCGGGAGTTAATGTATCGGAAGCGCTCATGGCTTTTGAAACCTCCTCATGACTGACGAATCCACTCGATGGCCTTCGACGCTAGCTTGTCGAATGCGGTGATGGCCAGTTTTAAGTGATCCTCGCGTGTGTCTTCAATCTTGTTGTGGCTGATTCCCTGAAGAGACTGCACAAAAAGCATCACGGTGGGAATGCCGGCTCGCGACACCTCGGCCGCATCGTGCAGCGGACCGGATGGCATGCGGTGCGAGTGGCCTGTCGTCTCGCGGATTGCCTGTCCACACAGTTCAATGAGTTCAGGATGAAATGGCACCGGCGCAATATTCCAGATGCGCGACCACTCGACGGTGCAGCCCTCTTCCTGCGCGAATTGTACGCTCTTGTTCTGAGCCTCGCGAAACATTGCGGCGAGAACTTCAGCATCCAGATCGCGCTGGTCAAGAGTTGTCTCGCAGCGGCCCACGACGGCGGTGACAATGCCGGGAAATGTTTTGACACTGCCCATGGTGCACACTGCGTCAGCATATTGCATGGCAATGTGGCGAATTTCAAGGGCCAGTTTTGCGGCGGCGGCGAGCGCGTCGTGGCGCTTACTCATGGGCGTGGAGCCGGAGTGCGCCTCCTGGCCGTGAAAGGTGATGGCGTGTCGCTCAACGCCCTTGGTTCCGAGCACGGCGGCTAGAGGAAGTCCCAAGCTCTCGAGTACTGGACCCTGCTCGATGTGTAGCTCGAGATAGGCAGCGGCGTGATTGCGCTCGCGCTGCGCGTCGCCGATGAAATCGATGGAAACGCCGCATGTGGCCAATGCGTCTTCAAGCCGAACACCATTCGCGTCGATGCGGACACGATCCTGGTCGATGGTCTGCGTGCCGGCGAAGGCTGAGGATCCGAAGAGGCTGCGCCCAAAGCGCGCCCCTTCCTCATCGGCCCAATCGACAAGCCGGATAGTGATGGGCGGCTTGCCATTGTACTCATCGGCGATGCGGCGAAGCACTGTGAAAGCGCCGATGACACCGAGACAGCCGTCGAGCCAGCCGCCATTGGGCACCGAATCGAGATGACTGCCGAGAATGAGCGCGGCATCTGAGTCTCCGCGAAGCGTGCTCCAACTGTTGCCTCCAGCGTCATAGTGATGCTCTATGGGAAGCTGGTTCAGTTTGGTCTGGAACCAGGCGCGTGCCTTGAGCCACGTGGGGCTCCAGGCGAGGCGCTGCGCGCCATTTTCATCGGAGGTGAGGGCGCGCAACTCCTTGAGCAGATCAATCGCCGCCTGTGCGTCAATGGGCATAATCGACCTCTTGCGCCCCGTATTGCGGCTCGCGGCGAAGCATGCGGCCGCGTCCCGGCTCGCCGACAAAGACTCCGTCGCGAACCTGGACTTTGCCGCGAACGGTTACAGCAGATGGACGGCCTTCGATTGCGAAGCCTTCGAATCCGTTGTAGTCGTTGATGCCGTGTTGCGTGGCGGCAGAGATTGTGCCTCGATAGGCGGTGTCATAGACAACCAGGTCGGCGTCCGATCCGACGGCGATGGTTCCCTTGCGGGGAAAGAGACTGAAGATCTGTGCGGGGCGCGTGCTCAGCGCATCCACGAAGCGGTGAAGATCGAGCCTGCCGCGCTTCACGCCATAGGTATACATCAGATTGACCCGATCTTCAATGCCCGGAATTCCGTTTGGAATCTGTGTGAATGCGTTGATGCCGAGAAGTTTTTGCTCCGTATCGAAGGGACAATGGTCGGTGCCCACGGTGTCAATCAGGCCCGTATTCAGGGCACTCCACAACTCAGCCTGATTTCGCCGATCGCGCAACGGCGGTGACATGATGTGTTTCATGCCTTCCACGCCGGCACGCTCTGCATAAGTCTTGTCGAGGAGGAAGTGAGGCAACACCGATTCGACATATAACTTGACACCACGCGATTTTGCTTCAACTGCGGCGCGCAGTGCCGGCGCGCAGGAGAGATGAACCACGTAACCGGCGGCGCGTGTCTGCTCGACAAAAGTCGCAAAGCGCGTGGTGCCTTCGGCTTCAACGGACTCGGGACGGCTGGGTTCATGCCACTCGGGACCGATCTTGCCCGCTGCAAGCAAGAGTTGCTGCAACTGGCCGATTAGCTCTGCATTTTCGCAATGGGCAGTGGTGATTACGCCCAGGCTGGCGGCCAGCTTGAGCGTGTGGAACATCTCTTCGTCGGTAACGCCGAAAAAGTTCTTATAGGCGAGAAAGATTTTGAACGATGCAGTTCCGTCGCGCACGATCTCGCGAAGTTGCGCTTCTGTTGTGGCGTCGTAGCGCGTGACTGCCATGTGGAAGGCATAGTCGCATGCGCTGTTGCCTTCCGCCTTTTGCTTCCAGGTGTGATAGCCGTCGAGCGCGTCGTCATGGCGGGAAGGGCAGCACATCTCAATAAATGTGGTGGTGCCGCCGATGAGCGCGGACACGCTCGCATTGGCGTGCGTATCTTTTGCGAAGGTAGACATGAAAGGTAAATGGATGTGGACATGGGGATCAATGAAGCCGGGAAAGACCAGCTTTCCCGCGGCATCAATCACTTGAGTCCCCGGAGGGGCGTAGAGGCCGATGCCGATGCGGCTTATCGTTTCATCTTCGATGAAGATGTCGCTGCGCGAGCGGCTGTCCGCGGTGACGATTTCTCCGCCCCTGATCAGCAATCCCATTGGAACGTTTTCCCCCTTTGCATGGCTGAGGCGTCTCATAACATAAGTTAGTGAATGTGGATTCCGACCTCGTCACGGTAGGCTTTCATTGCTTCCCAATCCTCAGTAACCTGGGGTTGCTGCTGCGATAACTCGCTCCAGGTAACCTCGCTGCGGCCGGAGGGGAGCTCGACCATTTCGATGCAATCGTCCACCGGACACACGTTATAGCAGAGGCGGCAGCCGACGCAATCGGGTTCGCGCACGACGGGCTGAGGGCGCGACTCGACAGCCTCCTGCTTGCCATTGGAACGCAGATCGTAAGAGAGCGGCTGGACCACAACGCCGTGGGGCGAGACGAGATCGATGCACTGGTGCGCGGTGTCGTTGCAAGCCACGAAACAGAGATTGCACTTGATGCATTTGTCTGGATCAATACGGGCGACGGCGCGATAAGAAAGATCAAGATTCTTGAACTCCGAGACGCGATGAATGCTGCGACCGGTGACATCGGCAATGGTTTTGAAACCCTTCTCATCCATCCAATTGGAGAGACCATCGCAAAAGTCGTCGATGATACGAAAGCCGTAATGCATGACGGCGGTGCACACCTGGAGACTGGATGCGCCCAGAAGCAGGAATTGCGCGGCGTCTTGCCAGTTGGCGATACCGCCCATGCCGGAGATGGGAATGCCCGATCTGGAAACGATCTCGTCGGTGCCGAGCGCGGCGAGCATATTGAGCGCGATGGGCTTGACGGCCGGCCCTGCGTAACCACCGTGGCCGCCTTTGCCCGCGATGCTCGGGGTCAGTTCGAGCGTGTCGAGATCGACGCCGACGATGGAGTTGATGGTGTTGATGAGGGAGAGCGCGTTGGCGCCGGCGGCCACGCCCGCGCGGGCCGGCAAAACAATGTTGGTGATGTTGGGCGTGAGCTTCATGATGACCGGAATGGTTGCGGCTTCCTTGACCCAGCGCGTAATTTGCTCGCAATACTCCGGTACCTGGCCAATGGCGCTGCCCATGCCGCGCTCGCTCATCCCATGAGGGCAACCGTAGTTCAGTTCGATGCCGTCCGCGCCGGTACCTTCGATGCGCTCGACAATTTCGCGCCATGATTCCGGTTTCGACTCCACCATGGCGGAGACGATAACAGCGCGATCGGGCCACGCACGTTTCACCTCAGCAATTTCGCGCAGATTGATTTCGATGGGACGGTCGGAGATGAGTTCGACGTTGTTGATGGCCAACATGCGCTGCCGGCCATAATGCCATGCGCCGTAGCGGTTGGATACATTGAGAACCGGCGCGCCGATGGTCTTCCAGACAGCGCCGCCCCATCCGGCTTCAAAAGCTCGGTGAATCTGCGCGCCGGAGTTAGTGGGCGGCGCGGAGGCAAGCCAGAAGGGATTGGGCGACTTGATACCGGCGAAGTTGATGCGAAGGTCTGCCATGGCTAACTCACCTCGACTTGCTTCTCAAGTTGCGCGAGCTGCTTATGAATTGCCGCGGCAGCAAGCTTGCCGTCCTGAACTGCCATAACAGTGGATGCTGCGCCGGTAGACCGAATGCAATCGCCAATCGCATAGACGCGAGCCATGCTGGTCTGAAAGTTTGTGTCCACGGCGATGAAGCCCTTCTTTGTTTCGATGCCGAGCAACTCGGCCAATGCCGGCTTTAATTGACCCACGGCTTTAACGATCTGATCCGCGGCCAGCACAAACTCCGAACCCTTGACCGGCGTGGGAGCCGGGCGACCGGATGCGTCCGGAGGACCTAACTCAATGCGCAGGCACTCAAGGCCAATGGGGAGACCACTGCTGAGCACGACCCGCAAAGGCTGGGACAGGAAGCGAAACTCGATGCCTTCCGCGCGCGCGAATTCGTATTCGTGCTGATAGCAAGTCATCTCGCGGTTCGTGCGGCGATAAACCATCGTCACCTGATCGGCGCCGAGCCGTTTGGCAATTGTGGCACAATCGACGGCGGTGTTCCCCGCGCCGATCACGATTACATTGCGGCCGATGCGCAAGCTAGCGCCGGTGGTCTTGCTGGCCTCTATGAATTCGAGACCGTCGATGATTGCCTCTTCACCTTCTATTCCCAGGCTTGGAGTCTTGCCTAAGCCGACACTGAGTACAACGGCATCGCAATCCTGCAGGAGCGAGGCCGGCGTAACATCCTTGCCGAATTCATGGCCGGTCCTGATTTGAACACCGAGCGCTTCAATCATTCGAGTCTCTTCGAGAGCTATCTCAATGGGTTCGCGCAGCGCGATGATGCCATAAGTGGATAGACCGCCAGGCAGGTGTCGTCGCTCATAGATCGTAACTGCATGGCCGAGCAGGGCTAACTGGCCGGCGCAGGAAAGACCCGCGGGACCTGCGCCAATGACGGCGATAGACTTTCCTGTCAACGCTGCCTTGACCACCGGATAACTATGATTCTTCCGAGCGTTGTCCATAGCATGGCGCTGCAATCGTCCAATGGCGATGGGCTTGTGATCGGCGCCAAGCACGCAGGCTCCTTCACATAACTCCTGAACCGGACAGACGCGCGCGCAGGTTGCGCCTAGCAGGTTGGAAGCGAAGATGGTTTGCGCCGAGCCGCGCAAATTGCGGGAGGCAATTTTCTTGATGAAATTGGGAATATCGATGTGGGTGGGGCAGGCGTGCGTGCAGGGCGCGTCGTAGCAATACAAACAGCGGTCTGCCTCAATGGATGCCTCATTTGGAGTTAGTGAAGGCAGTTGTTCGGCGAGCGCCTTATCGATATCTCGGAATGCCGATTCCATCCATCGACTCCTTATGAAGGCACTTAGTGTTATCCGCAGCAGGGCTGTTCGCGGATGCACGTGAAATCTTTGAGAAAACGAGAAAAGAATGAACGGCGCGCGTCAGAGTTCATATTCTATTGCATTTTCAGTAAGAGCGGGGCCTTTTTGGAGTTGGTTCCTATGGTGTGAACTTCAACGAGTAGGCGGTTGTCGGATCCAATGAACTGTGCAGGATGCCTAGAGATTTGAGCTGGTCGTAATCGTTCTGCCAGCGGGCTGCGGTCATGTGGCCGGTTTGCGCGCCGGCGGGGTCGCTGCCGGTCACGAATCCGCCGTTTCGCAAGGCCTGGGCGGTATAGGCCTCCTGCGCGGGGTTCAGGGCTGGATTGAGCTTGAGGAGGAGCGCGTTGGTGGCCGCGGGATCGCTGAGATATGCCTGCCAGCCGCGAATACTGGCGCGAACAAATTTGCTTACAAGGTCAGGATGTTGGGCGGCAAAGTCGCGCGTGGTGAACTGCACGCGGTAGGGATCGTAGCCCGAGGAACTGATAAGCAAGGTTCGCGCCTCGGCGCCGGCCTGCCTGGCGAAAAACGGTTCGCTGGTGATAAATACCTGCTGGACGTATCCGGGGTCGGCGAGGAAATTTGCGATGGAGAGCGTGGAGGGAATTTCGCGGACTTGATGCAGGTTATATCGGTGAACTACGTATTTGAGCCAGGTGGCGCCGGTTTGGGCGGCGATGGTGTGGCCTTCAAGATCCTTGAAGTCGTGGATAGACGAAGCCTGGTGGACCATGATGGCTTGAGGGTCGTGCTGCATGGTGGCGGAAACGGCGAAAAGAGGAAGGCCGTTCGCGCTCCACTCAAGAATCTGATCGCTGGAGCCAAGGCCGAAGTCGGCTTTGCCGGTTGACACCAGTTGGGCCACGCTGCCGTATTGGGGCAACGGCAAGATCGTGACGTCGAGACCCTCGGCCTTGTAGTAACCCAGAAGTTGCGCGGCGAAAAAGCCGCCCTGCTCGGGCTGCGGATACCAATCGAGCTGAAGGCGGACGGGCGTGAGGCCGCTAGCAGTGGCGGGTTGCCGGCTGCGACAACCGGTGAAGGTGGATGCGAACGAAAGTGCTATGGAGAGCACGGCAAATGATTTGAGTTTGGTTGATCTCAACACTCACCTCGGGTGAAAAAGGGACATCCTTTCAATGAAAGCTATCACGGGCGCGTTAACGGAGTTGCCGCATTTCGATTCGCGCCGAGTTGGGCTGCCACCTGAACGAGAGCCTCGTCGTTGCCGCGGGCCGCGGCCAGTTGCATCCCGCCGGAGGCGCAGGGGATGGTGACCACCGGTACACCGGCGAGGCTGAAGGGCGTGGTGTAGCGGAGAAGGCGGCCACGGGTCAGGCTGTGATCCGCTCGGGCGACGAGGCGCGAAACGGGAGCAGCAGGAAGCAGGAGCAATTCGTGCGTTGCGAGAAGCTCATCCATGCGCGCGTGGAAGGTTTCGTGACGCAGGCGCAACGCGGCGATTTCATCGAAGGTGATGCGCGCGCCCCATTCAAGGCGTTCGCGGATGGAAGGCTCGAAGCGGTCAAAGTGGCCGGAGTGGATGCGAGCGGCCTCCCATGCCTGAATGGGCGCGAGGATTTCGAACGAGTCCGCCCACCAGTCGACGTTGACGATCGAGGCCCGCAGGCCGAGGGCCTCCATTTCGCAGACCGTGGCATGCAGGCCGGCAACGATCGTCGGTTCGCAGTCGTGGAAAAAGCTGGAATGGACAACGGCGATGCGGGTGAAGGGAGAAGTTGTTGTCGCAAGAGCCGGCGCGAAGACACTCACTAGGTGGGGCGCGTCTTCGAGATCGCGGAAGATGAAGCCCATGGTGTCAAAGGACTCGGCCAGGTGCGCGGCGCCACGCCAGTTGCCACGGCCGAGCGAGGCGCGATAACCGGCCAGGCCACAGAGCGCGGCAGGCGCGCGGATGGAACCGCCGGTATCAGTACCGATGGCGGCGGCGGCAGAGCCCTCCAGAACGCTGGCGGCCGCGCCCGAGGATGAGCCGCCGGTGAGCGCAGTCGGGTTGCCGGGCTGCAGACAGTCGCCAAATTCTGGATTCTCGCCGGTGATGCCATAGGCCAGTGGATGCAGGTGGGTCTTGCCAGTGATAACGGCCCCGGCGGCGCGGAGCCGCTCCACGAGCCAGGAATCGCGCGCAGCGACGCCGTTCAAATCGCGATAGAAATGGACGCCGCAACTGGTGGGCGCGCCGGCGAGGTCGAAGCAATCTTTCACGGAGATGGGGAGACCCCAGAGCTCATCGCGGCCGTCGCCGAAGGCACGGGGCATGGCCTCTGCACGCGCAGCTTCGGCGAGCGTCCATTCTGGGTCCTGCCACAAGTAAGTGTTGTGGCCGGGATTCGTATTGGCGCGGGCCAGGGCTTCCGCGGCAAGTGCTGAAGGGCGCATGGAACCAGCGGCAAGCGCACGGCGCAGGCCACGAACTGTCCATGGAGTGGCGCTCATAGTGTGATTGTAGGGCGTGGAGTGGGCGCAGACGGCGGCAAATTTTGTGCCGCACGCGAACCGCGCCTCATGCTAAGTTCGAGTATGGGAGTTCATTCCGCCGCTGTGCGCAATGCAAAGGGGAAACGGGCCATCGTTCCTGACCCTGCGCTCGATGTTGCGCGGATGGCTGCGCTTGCGGCCTTCACGTCGCGATCGCTGCGCACTGAGCATCCGCGGCCGTTCGGGGCGGCGATCATCGATTCGAAATCCGGAGACTTGTTGCTGCGCGCGTTGAATGCGGTGAAGCAGGAGTTCGACCCGAGCGCGCACGCCGAGGTACGCGCAATTCGCAAGGCCACCAAGCGATTGAAACAACTTTCGCTGGCTGGCTACACGCTTTATTCGACCTGCGAACCGTGCCCGATGTGCATGAGTGCGGCGTTGTGGGCGGGGCTGGATCGCGTGGTCTACGGGGCGACGATTGAAGATGCAAACCGGCACTGCAATCAGATCCGGATTCCTGCGAGAGAAGTCGCGGCGCGCAGCGATATGACGTGCGTGGTGGATGGCCCGATTTTGCGCGACGAATGCTATGCTCTGTTTACTCATCCCCAGATGTTGCGGGCCTTTCGCCAGTGGCAGACCCGCAAGCGAAGTTGATTTGGGAGGTTTCTTCCGGTGCATGAAGGCCTAGCAGCAGAGCTGTCTGAAGTCATCGCTGAACCCGCGCGGGTATTGACCGCGACGGCGGTGCTCGATCGACTGTCGCACGACTTCTATTGGTATTCGCCGGTGCTGCGGCCTCAACTGGTGAACAAAACAGGCGATGTGGCTGTGCAGCCCGTGAGCGTGGAGGAAGTGCTGGGGGTGATGCGTTTCGCGGGCCAACGCAGCATTCCGGTGACGGTGCGCGGTGCGGGAACGGGCAACTACGGGCAATGCGTTCCGCTGGAAGGCGGCATTGTGCTCGATCTTTCGTTGATGGACAAGCTCGAAGAAATTACTGCTGACGGTGTGGCGATTTGCGAGCCGGGCCTGCGCCTGGGCGCTCTTGAGACGCAGGCGCGCAAGCAAGGATGGGAGCTGCGCATGTATCCCTCCACGCTGGTGAAAGCTTCAATAGGCGGATTTCTTGCGGGAGGTTCGGGGGGCATCGGGTCGGTGGCGCACGGCGGTCTGCGCGACTTCGATACAGTGCGAGCATTTGAGGTTGTAACCATGGAGGACAAGCCGCGGGTGGTGCTGCACGAGGGCGCGGCAGTGCACGAGATTTTGCATGCATGGGGCACCAACGGAGTGATTACGCGGATCTGGTTTGCGCTCACGCAGGCCGTGGAATGGACGCAGTGGTCAGCGGCCTTCGATACGTATGAGCAGGCGTTTCACTTTACGGAATCGATCGCCGTAGATGGGGCATGGACCAAGAGGCTGGCCACAGTTTTCGAGTGGCCCATCCCGTCTTTTTTTACGCCAGTGAAACAGGTAGTGCGCGAGGGCAAGGCGCTGGCGCTGATTATGATTGCGACCGAGCAGGCTGGGGGTTTGAGCGCGGCGGCAGCTCTGGCCGGCGCCGAGGTTACTTTTAGCGGAGCATACCAGGGGCCGCGCACGCAGCCGCTGTTGAGCGACTATACGTGGAACCACACCACGCTGTGGGCGATGAAGGCCGATGCTGCGTATACCTATCTGCAATGCGGGTTTTCGGCAACGGAATGCGGAGAGCAGTTTCGCCTGTTGCGCGAACGATTTGGCAACGAGATTCTATTTCATATTGAGTTCATGAAAAGCGGCGATGGCGTTGTGTTTCCCGGCGCAATTCCCGTGGTGCGCTTTACGACGGAGAAGCGGTTGAACGAGCTGATCGACTATTGCCGCGAGATCGGCGTGTTTGTCGCCAATCCGCATGTGAATTATCTGGAAGATGGCGGCCGCTTCCGCGCTGACAATATTCAGTTGCGGGCGAAACAGAAATACGATCCGCGCGGATTGCTGAATCCGGGTAAGATGATCAGCTTTCGCAAAGAGGCGGTGAGCCGATGAAAACGTGGATTCCCGATGCGCGCAATTTTGCTTATCTGACGTGGAAGCAGGTGGACGCGTTGCCGCGCGCTGCTACGTTGCTGGTGCTGCCCACCGCGGCAATCGAACAGCATGGGCATCATTTACCGCTGGCGACGGACACGCTGATCAATAATCTGCTGCTGGGCAAAGCGCTCGAACAAATTCCGGGCGAGTTGCCCATCTATGCTCTGCCGCCGGTTTGCTATGGAAAGAGCAATGAGCATGCGGGTTTTCCGGGAACGCTTTCAGTGAGCGCGCAGACGTTTCTTGCGGTGGTGCGCGATCTGGGCGCGAGCATTGCGGCTAGCGGGTTCAAGAAGGTTGTTCTCTACAACACGCATGGCGGGAATACGTCGCTGGTGGACGTGCTGGCGCGGGATCTGCGCGCGGAGTTTGGCCTGCGGACTTTCAGTTTATTCGGATCAGCGGGAGCGGCGTTTGAAGGCGTGAGCGAGCAGGAGCGCACGTACGGTTTCCATGCCGGCGAAATCGAGACTGCGTATCTGCTGCATGGCGCGCCCGCGCTGGTGCATCCGGAGGAGTACACAACGAATTACATTGCGCGCGTAGATCGGCCGGAGTTGCTGAAGCCAGAGGGCTCTGCTGCGAACTTTGCGTGGCTGACCAAGGATATCGCGCCCAGCGGAGTGATGGGCGATCCGACGGCTGCCACCGCGGAGAACGGCGAGCGATGGTCGAATGAGGCGGCTGTCCGCATCGCAGAGATTCTTGTGGCAATGTATCACTTTGAGCCGAGGCATGGAGCTTGACGATGGCCGCGAATGCGCCCTTGGTCGATTGCGGGAACGGGGTTCGCCTGGAGCGCGGGGTCAGGTGCCGACTCGCGGATGGAACCACGCTGGTGTCGGATCATTATTTCCCCGATGGCGAGGGACCATGGCCTACTCTGCTGATGCGGCAGCCCTATGGGCGAGATATTGCTTCTACGGTGGTATATGCGCATCCGGTATGGTTTGCGCGCCACGGATATCACGTTGCGATCCAGGATGTGCGCGGGCGGGGCGATTCGGAGGGTGCTTTCTATCCTTTTCGGCATGAGGGCCGGGATGGCGCAGAAACGATTGCGTGGTTGCGCAAGCATCCGGCGTCCAATGGGCGCATCGGCATGTATGGATTCTCTTACCAAGGGGCAACGCAACTGCTTGCGGCCGCCGAGCAACCCGAAGGATTGCAGTGCATTGCACCGCACATGACCGCTGCCGATCTCTATCACGGCTGGTTCTACCATCAGGGAGCGCTGCGGCTGAGTTCCAGTCTTGGATGGGGCGTGCAGATGCTGCGCGAGGATGCGCGGCGGCTGGGACTGCGCGAGGCAAGCGCCAGGCTGGAGGCGGCGTGGGCCAACATTCGCGCACAGGCCATGCATGTTCCGTATGGAGAGCATCCGGCAATCGCGGATGATGCGCTGCCCAGCTATGTGCGCGACTGGTTTGCGCATCGCGAGGCGGGTGCATATTGGAGCGGGTTGGATATCAGCGCGCGTGTGGAACGAATCGAAGTACCCGCTCTGCACATCGCGGGATGGTTTGACACTTACCTGGAAGGCTCGATCGCCGGTTACCTGGCGCTGCGCAATCGTGCGGGCAGCGAGTTTGCGCGCCAGCATCAGTATTTGATCGCAGGGCCATGGGCCCATATTCCATGGGGAGATCGTGTGGGCGATGCGAACCTCGGCGAAGGCGCTAACCTCAACACGGATCAAGTTCTGCTGCGATGGTTTAACCATTGGCTCAAGGATTCACGGGACTTTGGGAGTGAGCCGCGCGTTCAGCATTTCGCGCTCGGCGCCAATGAGTGGTGCGAGGCAGAAGAGTGGCCGGCCGAGGCCGCGTATGCGCTCTATTTGCACAGCGAGGGCAACGCCAATTCTCGCAAGGGCGACGGCGTCCTGACGAGGAATGCGCCCGATGGCGATGAGCCGCGCGACGTTTTTGTATATGACCCGGAGGTTCCGGTGCCGGCGCCTGGCGGTCCGCAGGCGATGAGCGGGCCGTTCGATCAGGCCGCGCTTGAGATGGGCAACAACCTGCTGGTTTATACGTCTGCACCAGCGCTGCGTAAGATGGAGATATTCGGTCAGCCGCGCATTGTGCTTTACGCGGCAACATCGGCGGCGCATGCGGACTTTACTGCCAAGATTGTGCGCGTGACACTGAGTGGCCGTG
The DNA here is from genome assembly GCA_003162495.1 of Acidobacteriaceae bacterium. Taxonomy (GTDB): domain Bacteria; phylum Acidobacteriota; class Terriglobia; order Terriglobales; family Acidobacteriaceae; genus Telmatobacter. Next base: position 299 of record PMOF01000270.1, on the reverse strand, counting down.
CGGAGTTTCTTTCGATTGGAATCGCGCGAAGCACGTGGTTGTTTCGCGATGCAGGCTTTGCGGCAGGCGAGGTTCAATTGTGGGAATTTACGCTGGAGCCGACATCGCTTGTACTGGCCGCGGGCGAACGGCTGCGCCTGGAGATTGCGAGCTCGGCGTTCCCGCTCTATGACCGCAATCCTTCCACGAGCGTTCGGCCCCAGGATGCTGACCACGAGAACTGGGGGCGTTCTACGCAGCAGGTACTGCATTCGGCTGCGCATCCTTCCGTTCTCTATTTGCCCGTGAAGGGGAATGGA
>PMOF01000293.1 GCA_003162495.1 Acidobacteriaceae bacterium | reverse complement strand
CGCCCAAGCCGGCCGGAACGGGCAATTAGGCGCGATTGCCTATCGCTGCACCGGCTCGTGGATTTATCCTTGAACGCTGGGACCGATGGGTCCCGCTAGGAGACAACAGGTTGCAAGTCGATTCCTTTCGCTCGGCGCGTTTCCGGTTCGCCGTCCTCATTCTTGGTGGCGGAGCCCTGTTGGCCGCGGTGGCCGGCTGCCATCGCCCGCCGGCGCCCGACGTAATGGCGACCGTGAACGGCAAGGATATCCTCCGCTCCGATCTGGAGAAAAAATACAGCGCCTACAAAGCCAGCCTGGGCGACAGCCCGCAGGAGCCTTCCGCCGAACAGGCCGACATTGTGCGCCTCGCAATTTTGAAACAGATGATCGATGACGAAATCCTGCAACAGCGGGCTGCCAAATTCAACCTCACTGCCTCCGACGAAGACGTCAACGCCAAGCTGACTGAGATGAAGGCTCCCTACACGCAGGATGAGTTTGACCGCCAGCTCAAGCAGAACAATCAGACGCTCGACGACTTCAAGCGTGAGCTGCGCCAGAAACTCACCCAAAGCAAGCTGATCAACAAGGAAATCGAATCCAAGATCAACATTACGGACGCGGAGATTACCAGCTACTACAACAGCCACAAGGCCGACTTCAATTTCATTGAGCCGCGCTACAACATTGCGCGCATCGTCGTCACCGCCACGCCCTCGCCGCAAACCACGAACTTGCAGAACAACAAGGCCTCCGGCGACACCGACGCCAGGAAGAAAATCCAGGCCCTGCACGCCAAACTCGAAAACGGCGAAGATTTCGGCGCCGTGGCCATGAATTATTCAGAGGACAAAGACACTCAATCGAACGGCGGCGATATGGGCTTTGTGCCCGAGTCGCAGTTGCATGGCGACCAGGAAGCCTACAACGCCATCAGCAAGCTCAAGCCGGGCCAGTTTACTGACGTTCTACCCATCGTCGACGCCGGGCACCACACCATCGGCTACGCCGTCTATAAGCTGATCTCACGGGAGCCGGCCGGGCAGCGCGTGTTGAGCGACCCTCGCGTGCAGCAGACCATCCACCAGTTGCTGCATGAAGGTCACGCGCAACTCATCAAGAACGCTTACTACGAAATGCTCCACGACGACGCCAAGATCCACAACTATCTCGCCGACCAGATTTTTAATAACGGCGCGCGATAAATCCGGATCGCCCCAAAGTATAAACGGCCCCCGCCCAAAGCGGAGGCCGTTTATTTTTAGGGCGCCTGCAGCGGCCCTCTACTTCATGTTTCCATTGGAATCCATGGTGATGCCGCCGGGGCCCTTTTCCTTCTTCTCTTCATTGGCCTTGCGCGTACCCATCGCCTTGGTGCGCCAATCCTCTGCTGTGGCAATATCTGCTTTCACCGCAGCCTGGTCACCGTAGTCCACGTCCGCCTTGCGCCGGTAGATCAGGTTCAGGTAGGCCATGGCATCGTCGTAATTGGCGCGATTGGCCACTGCCTGGTTGAGGTATTGCAAGCCCTCCTCGACCAGCGGACCATTCTCATCCTTCAGCGGCTCCATCACTTTCTTGGGGGCTTTGACGTTGCCTTCGCCGTCGTCGTTGATACCCGCCGGGACCAGCGCCTTCAGCGCATTTTCGTGCGCCTCGGTCCAGTCGATCACGCCAATGGTGTAGGCTGCCTCGGGGTCCTTCGGATCCACGGCCAGAACCTTCTTCTGATAGGTCTTGGCGTCGTCCAGCTTCTTCACGCTGAAGTAAATGCCGGCAATTTGTTTCAGGCTGTTCACATCGGTCGGGTCCTTGTCCAGAACTTCCTGGAAGATGCCGATTGCCTGTTGCGCGGTCTTCAGGTTGTCCGGCGTATCCGATCCCGGAACCACGTTCTGGGCCAGCGCCGTGGCCAGATAGCTCTTTGCCATGGGCAGGCTCGGGTCAAGTTGCGTGGCCTGCTGGAAGTGTCCGATCGCCTCTTCATACTTGGCGCTCTTGTAGGCTTCCACTCCCTTGTTCAGTTGGTCGCGGGCTTTAAGTCGGGCGCACCCGCTCATGGAAATCACCATGCCGGCCAGAACTACCGCGAACGCCGTAACTCGTGCGGCTCCATTCATCTTCGTATCCTTCTCCTTCGGGTCGTGCCGTCCACAGCGCGCCGGGAATTGCATCAAAGCCGGCCGCGGGGAGGGAGAGTCCGAAACCAGCATTTGAAAATTGCGGTCCTGTTGCGAAGTTGCGAAATTCTCTACTGGCCTGCCAGAATCTTGGGCGTCATCAGGCCGATGTGGTCCACGTTGGCCGCGCGGCCAATATCGATGATGTCGGCAACGTAGGCAAAGTTGAGATCGTCGTCGCCCTTGATAAACATGATGCGCTCGGCGCGGTTGGCATAGATATCCGTCAGGCGTGGCAGCAGATCGGCATGGTTCACCGGAGTTTCGTTGATTTTGTATTGCGGCGGCCCGCCGGGCACATGCAGAATCTGAATCACAATCGTGCGGTCGTTCGGCGGCGGCTGCTTGGCCGGGTCCTTGGGCGGCTGGGGCACCAGCGCATCCAGACCCTTCGGCACTACCGGCACGATCACCATGAAGATGATCAACAGCACCAGTAGAATGTCGATCATCGGCGTAACATTGATGTCGGACGAGTAGCTTCCCCCGCCTCCAGTTGTCATTGACATGGCTTAAAACTCCTAGTGTTCCAAAACCGTTAAAACCGGCGCGGCCTTGCGAAGTTACTCGCCGCCAGCCAGATTGCCTTCCTTCTTCTGCGTCAACAAGCCCACGTCTTCCACGCCAGCAGTGCGCACCGCGTCGATCGCGTCTTCAACGGCGCGATATTGCGCCCGCGCGTCGGCGCGAATGAAAATCGTCTTGCCGGGCTTGTCGGAAAGCTTGTCGCGAACCTTGGCTCCAAGCTGATCCGTCGCCACCTTGTCCTGCCCCAGGAACACGCCGCCATCCCGGGTGATCGCCACCACAATCGCGTCGTCCTTGTCGGCATCCGGCATGGAGACCGCGTTGTTCACCTTCGCCATGTCGATCTGCACTTTGTTCTGCAGCATGGGGGTGATAACCATGAAGATGATCAAGAGCACCAGCATCACATCCACCATGGGGGTGACGTTGATGTTCGAATTGACCTTAGACCCTTCGTCGCGAACTGCAATTCCCATTGTGTAGGCTCCGTGCCTCAAGAATTTTTATTCCGGATGGATTCCGGAAACGCCTGGCAACCGTCTGCCCGGCTGGAGCTTAAATCGGCGGGGGAGGAGAGATCGATCTCCCGCCCCGCAGCTTCTCGCTCAGGCCGTCAGCCGCCTCGCTTAGCGCTTGTGGCTCTGCTTGATAAAGTAATCGACCAATTCGCTCGAGGAGTTATCCATCTCCACGTCGAAAGCTTCCACGCGCCCGGTGAAGTAGTTGAATGTCATCACAGCGGGGATGGCCACCAGCAGGCCAAAGGCGGTGGTCACCAGCGCTTCCGAAATGCCGCCAGCCACCGCGCCGATGCCCGAAGTCTTCTGCGTGGCAATCTGCTGGAATGCGTGCAGAATGCCGATCACGGTGCCCAGCAGGCCGACGAACGGAGCTGTAGCGCCGATAGTAGCCAGAACCGAAAGGCCCCTCTTGAGCTTGGCGTGAACAATTGCCTCGGCCCGCTCTAACGCGCGGCCCGAGCTCTCGATCGTTTCCACGGTAGGCGATCCGGCGGAGGCCCGGAACTCCTGCAGCCCGGCCGTCACCACTTCTGCCAGGTGCGACTTCTTGCTGCGATCGGCGATCTTGATCGCTTCCTCCAGCTTGCTGTCTTTCAGCGCCCCGGCAACCTTGGGCGCGAACTCGCGCGACTGCTTGCGGGCGGCGGAGAAGTACAGGTAACGGTCGATCATCACGGCCAGCGACCAGATCGACTCGATGAAAAGGATGATGGCGATGAAGCGAACCGGCCATCCCATATGTTCCCACAGTTCCATGGGGCTGAAGCCGACTGCCTGTTCGTCCTGAAAGAGAGCCAGGCTGCTGACCGAATGCGAAGCGAAGTGTGCAAGCTGAGCGAAAATCACTGAATCGTTCCTCCTAAGGAGTTTCTTGTGACTGCGACTACGTTACGGTTGCTGGGAATGCGGCTCTGTTCGGATTCGCATTCGGGTCAAAAGCAAAGCCCTTTTCCTTAAATGGAAAAGGGCCAGAAAGCGCATCAGCCTCCGAGGCTGAAGATCACGTTAATCGTCGTCTCCACCTCGACTGGATCATTGTTGAGGAGATACGGCCGATAGCGCCATGATCTGACTGCATCCAACGCAGCCTGTTGCAACATCGCCGGTCCGCTGATTACGCGAAGATTCTCGATCGTCCCGGACTTGGAAATGGTGGCCTGCAGAATCACAGTGCCGGAAACACGCGCCGCCTTGGCAATGGGCGGATAGGTCGGCGTTGTTTTCTGGAGCAACATACCGACCGCAACACCAGCCGAAATATTGACCTTCTTGGGAGCGGCTGCCTGCACTTTTGGCCCGCCGCTTCCGAATACACTGCCCATCACGCCGTTGGCGCTGCCGCCGAGCCCTTCCATGCCGGCCACGCCGAAGCTCGACGGCGGAGCTTCCTTCTCAGCAACATTCTTGATGCTGTTCGGAATCTTAGTCGGCGCAATCAACTGATTGTTCATCATCTCCGACTGGACGTGCACCACGTGCACTTCAGGCGG
>PMOF01000215.1:818-4727 GCA_003162495.1 Acidobacteriaceae bacterium | reverse complement strand
AAAAAAGGAGCTTCATGTTGAAGGCGCAAACGGTCTTTGTGAATCCGGTTGGGAAGAAAATGATTCGGCTTGTGGTGTGTGCGGCGGTGGCATTGCCTGCGCAAATTTTTGTGGCGCAAACCGAGGTGCAACAGAACTTCCACGACCAGGCGGTCACCCTGATGCAGCAACAGATTGGGTTGGACACAAATCTTCCCAATGAACGGAATCCGGAGGGGCTGCGCATCCGGTTTCAAAAAATTCAGGAGAACCAACAGCCGACCGGCCGTTCTGTCCAGTACCGGCTGCTGATTCCCGGGGCGCCTGAAAAGGAGAAATATACGCTGACGGTATGGAGAATCGGCGTGGACATGAAAGACACCCCTGCTCCGGTTTATACGAATGCCAAGGGCCTGTTGATATGGCAATTGCCGACTGCCGAGCAGGAAGACAAGGACACATTGGATAAGGCGGACGAAGTGGAAATCGACTTGAAGGCCGCTCGCGGGGAACCGATTCGCTACATGCTGAGAAGCCAGGACGGGAGGCTGTTTTTTCCAGGCACGATCGTTCCTTATCCGATTGAGGGCAAGGACGGAAATTGCCGGCTTGAGGTCAGGCTGGCGTTCCCGGAAGGGCAGGCGATGCTGGTGTTTGCCGATGGGCTGCCTCCGGGCGCGCAGGTTCCTATGCATATGGCGTCAGAGGGGCAGACGCATGACTCAAAAATGAAAGCGGACGCGCTGGGACACGCGGTTTCCGTTGTGTCACCCGCGGTGCCCGGAACGAACGCGGGCGTGGCCAAGATTTCAGTGGCTTTGCCGGGGTGTTCGGTGGCTGTGGATGTGCCTTGGGGGGACGGGAGCTATCGGCCGCTTTGAGGGCGAGCCACGAAGAGTCGCGATGGTAGGAGGATCCGATCGCGGCTGCTCACGCACCTTCGTAAATCCTGTCAGCCAGAATCAATTTGCCATGCCTTCCAACTCTGCGGAGGGTCCGGGGTAGAGTTTGCGGATGAGCGCGAGGACGGGCAGGCCGAGGAGGATGAGGGCGGTGCCCATCAGGGAGCCTTTGAGGTTGCTGGCGTAGCTGGAGACGAGAATGGCGGCGGCGCACAGGACAAAGATTGCGGGAAGAAACGGATAACCCCAGACGCGGTAGGGGCGGGATGCATCGGGGCGGGTGCGGCGATAAACGAAGACGGTGGTGGCGGTGAGCATGTAGAAGAGCCACTCTGCAAAAACGGCTAACTCAAAGAACTGTTGAAAGCGGCTGAGGAAGAGAAGAAGAATGGTGGAGAGCAGCGCCTGAATGACGAGCGATGTGGAGGGAGACTGGAAGCGCGGGTGGATGTTGGCGAAAGGGCGGAAGAACAGGCGGTCGCGGGCGGCGGCGAAGGGGATGCGGGCGCCGGACATTACGGTTCCATTGAGGGTGACAAAGATGGAGAGGGCCATGGCGGCGGCTACGAAGCCAGCGCCGGCCGGGCCTGCGACGACGGTAAGAGCGGCGACGGCGGGGCGCTCGCTGGCGGCGATCTCGGCGGCGGGGAGAATGTATTGGATGGCGGCATTGGTGGCCATAAAAAGAATGCCCACGATGAACAGGCCGCCGATGAGCGCGATGGGCAGGCTGCGCCCCGGACGCCGGACTTCGCCGGCAACCATGGTGAGGTCGTTCCATCCGTCGTAGGCCCACAGAGTGGCGATAAGTGCGGCCATGAAGCCGCCTAGGCCGCTGACGGCGTGAGGGAGCCTGGTGGTGAAGTTGGAAAAGGAGCCTGCGGCGGAGGCGAAGCAGAACCCGGCGACGATGAGGATGAGCGCGACTTTGAGGACAGTGAAGACGAGTTGGAAGTCGCCCGCCTTCTTGATGCCCAGATAGTTGAGCCCGGTGATGAACCAGGTAACGGCGATGGCGAAGAGCTGAGACCAGAGCAAGGGCATGGGGCCGCCGATGGCCTGTTCGCCGAGCCAGTGGAAGGCGGGAAAGAAGCCGAGCGTGCGCGCGAGGCCGACAGTGACGGCGGCGATCGAAGCAGGCTTGGCGACGGCAAACCAGGTCCACATATAGAGGAAGGCCGTGGTGTCGCCGTACGCGCCGCGGAGATAGACATACTCGCCGCCTGCGTAGGGAAGCATGGCGCCTAACTCGGCATAAGTCATGGCGCCGAAGAGCGAGAGCAGGCCGCCGACGATCCAAGCGAGGTAGACCAGCCTGGAAGAGCCTGTGTCCCGCATCATCTCGCTCGGCACAAGAAAAATTCCGCTGCCGATGATGGTACCGACCACGATGGCCGTGGCCTGGCTGACGCCAAGGACGCGAGGCAAGCTGGCGGAGGGTTTTTGCGGCGGCGCGGAGAGGGATTGGGTCATGCGATTAAGAGAGGTTAGCACGAAATGTTTGAGTATCCGCGAACGAACCGGCCTGTGGGGCAGCGTTCATCATTCACTGGGACCTGGTGGCAGCCAGGAGAATATCGATCGACGATCAGAGGATAAAGCAGCGCGTGAAACCGGGCCGATGCAGGCGTAACGAGCAATTAGGAGCATCCCGCAGGATCGAGTATCTTCTTGCGGCAGTTTGATGGCGATGCATCGCTGACCGCTGTTTGAAAACATGCATCTCAATTGGCAGGGATGCAAGTCATGCGCGGATTGAAGATGGCAGGAGTGATGTTTTGCGCGGCGCTTGTTACGGCGGGTTGCGGCAGCAGACCTGCCGCACCGCAGCTTGCTGCGCGGCCTGAGTTGAAGGTGGCTCCGTCAACCCCGATTGCGGAACAGAAAGATGAGTTAGGCAAGCCGTCCTGGGATCCGGAGTGGGACTTGATTGTGGAGAAGGCGCTGCCGCCGGAGTTATTGTCGTCACGGGTGGCGCGGGACGTAAGACCGTTCTGTCCGCGCTTCAAGATGATGAGCGACGTGGATAAGCGGACTTACTGGGCTTATTTCTTCCAGGCGCTCGCGGGCGCGGAGGCGGGGCTGGTGCCGACTACCAATGTGCGCCATGCGGAAGTTGATGCAAAAGATACAGTGACCAAGCGAAACGTGCGCAGCGAAGGCCTGCTGCAACTGACTTATATGGACGCGGACCGGTATGGATGCGATTTCGATTGGGAGAAAGACAGGGAGTTAGAGGCAAAAGATCCGGCCAAGACAATCCTGCAGCCGCAGAACAATCTGATGTGCGGAATCAAAATATTGGAGAAGCAATTGATTGATCGGCGAGAGCCGTTGCTAAGTCGAAAGAGTTATTGGGCTACTCTGCAACCGGGAACGGTGAGCTATCGTGTATTCAGGAAGCAGATGGCGAACGTGCCGGCTGTTTGTCGGGTGGCAACCCCGCAGCAAGAGTCAAACAAGACGATTGGCGGTGCGGCAATTCAAGCGCAGGCGGCCAAGACGCTGGCGGCCGGAGTGAAATAAGCGGAAGGCCGAGGTGCATCATCTTCACGTCGGCCCCTGAGCTCTCTTACTTTGATCGATATTCCGCTTGAAACTTCATGCAAGCAAACACGGGTTATTTGCTGCTATCGCGCGCTGCCTTCACATAGTCGTGGGAAGCCTGGATGTGGGCGGACTGGGTGGTCAAGAGCTGACGCACCGGAAACGGAACTTGTTTGTCGAGCGCGTCCTTGTATGCCTTCTTGGCGGCGTCCTCGCCTTGTTCAGCCGTCTCTAAAAGGGTGTGATCGCCGCCGCCCATCTTCACTTTAAGAGCGCCCCAGGTGCGATGAAGCGAACCGCTCACAGTGCCACTCTCCTTCACGTCGTGAACGCCCTCCTGGTGAAGAACGGTTTCAAGATTGCCGCGGAACTCCGCGCGCTTCAAGGATTCCTCAAGGAAATAGCGCTTGAGGGTTGGATCTTTCAATTCTTCGCCTATTTTCTGAAATCCTTCCTGACCGTCGATCAGGCTCTCGATGAC
>PMOF01000215.1:0-784 GCA_003162495.1 Acidobacteriaceae bacterium | reverse complement strand
GGGAAATCGCGAAAACCCGACGCCCCTGCCCTCTGATTGAACGAGTGTCCGGCTGCCAGGCCAATGTCGATCCGGCCACCCAAGACTAACCGTTCTTATGGATAGAGGCCGCTTAGTCCCGTGTGGTTGCCCCGGACGAAAGCGGTTGCCGGCATTTTATAGGTTAGAGCTAGAAGACACGCAAGGTGTTATCCAGCCTGGGCGTTGAGCTGGATAGCCCTTAGTTGCCGATAACTCACGAGTGGGTGGTGGAGTGTTTGCCCGGCTTTACTTCAATTTCATTGACAACTTGTTGTACGTTCGGTACGTGCCTGGCCAAGTCAGCGGCTTCTCGTTTTTGCGCCGCGGTCTTGACGGTCCCCTTGAGAACCAGAGTGCCGTTCTTTGCTGTGTAGTTAATGCTCTGGTCGTCCAGGTTCTTGTGAGCTTTGATCGAGGCTTTGAAGTTGTCCTCAATCGCGCTATCCAGGTCAGAGGAAACGGCGCTCGCCTGGCTCTTGGCATCGGGGGGACGCACACCGATCTCATCGGCAACGGTGTAATCGGGCGCGGCCTGCTTGGCGAGGTTTTCTGCCTGCGCCTTGGCGTTGCCGGAGGGCACGTCTCCGGTGAGCGTCATCACGCCCTTATCCCGATCCTGCGATACGCTGACGTTGCTCAGGTTATTGCTATTGAGCGAGTTTGTGACTGCCGACTTTTCGTCGGGATGCGCGGGCTGGTTTTGACAGCCTGCAATGGCCAAAGCGCCCGCGAGAATGGCTGCCGAGGCCAGAAGGAATTGACG
>PMOF01000189.1:5867-7507 GCA_003162495.1 Acidobacteriaceae bacterium | reverse complement strand
GTCCCGCGAGTCAACGATCTGGTCCGAGGCAAGCGCGGCATCTCCGCTGATACAGCCCTGCGCCTGAGCCGCTACTTCGGCAACTCCGCCCAGTTCTGGATCGGCCTGCAGAGCGGCCACGATCTTTGGGTCGCTTCTCGCAGCAAGGCCATCGACAAAGTCAAGCCTCGCCGGCAAGCCGCCTGAATCCTGAATTCAACCCTCCACCCCCCGATGGACCCCACCCCTTCCCCTTCGTCGTAAACTAATACAGTCCCTCAGGATCCCGATGAAGAAACTCGCCATCGCCGCATATGTCGTCCTCACCATCGCCCTCCTCGGCTGGGCCTACTATCAAGCCATCTACGTGGCGCCCACCGACGCCCAGCAGGGCGAGCTCTTCCGCATCATCTTCTACCACGTGCCCTCGGCCAGCGTTGCCTTCGTGTTCTTCGCCATCTCGCTCGCTGGCTCCATCGGCTATCTGGCCTGGCGTCGCAGCCGCCCGCCCCTGGCGCAAATCTCCGACGCATGGGCCCTCGCCGGCGCCGAAGTCGGCGTCGTCTTCTGCACCGTCGTGCTCACCACCGGCCCGCTCTGGGGCCGCCGCGCCTGGGGTATCTGGTGGACATGGGATGCCCGACTCACCACCACCCTCGTCCTGTGGCTCATTTATGTCAGCTACCTGCTGCTGCGCCGCTTCGCCGCCGGACCCCAGGTCCAGACCCTGGCCGCCGTCCTCGGCATCTTCGGCGCGCTCGACGTGCCCATCGTCTACATGTCCAACCGCTGGTGGCGCACCCAACACCCGGCCCCGGTGTTCGGCGGTGCTGAAGGCTCCGGCATGGACCCCTCCATGGTGCCAGCCTTCCTTTGGAACATGGGCGCCTGGTTTGCCTGGGGCATCCTTATCCTCGCCCTCCGTTTCCACGTCGAACGCCAACACCAGAGAATCGTCGCCCACCAGGCCCAGCAAGCCTTGGAAGACACAACCGTCTGATTGACGGACCCGCACCGAAACGGGCAGAAAGGGAGAAAGTCATGGATGAAAAAGCCATTCTCGACCACCAATTCGTCGTTGCCGCCTACACCGTTACCTGGGTCATCCAACTCGCCTATCTAGCCTGGCTGGCCTTCAGATGGCGCGCTCAAAAAAAAGACCCGGCCGCCACCAGCCGTAAACCGCGCTGATCCAGCCGGCTTCAATGAATCCCTCCGATTCAGTCTTCTGACAACCGCTGTGTCCACCCCTCGGCTCACATGCCGAAACCTGCATACCACCTTCGGGTGTAGCCCATAGCACCCCTGGTTCGCCCGGTCCAGTGTTCGTGGTATTTAAGTCTCCTCCAATCCAGCCCATCATTGAATCCTGTCCAGATTTAGACAAGTACAGCTCCCTGGGAATTGCTCAGGAAGCTGCACACGGAGACAAGACAATGCATGACCTTCTAATTGCCTTAGCGTTCATCGGTGTGGTCGTAGCTCCCGCAGTCTACACAGCTCGGTTCAGCTCCAGCATCCCTGTCGAAGCTACCGAAAAGTAAACCTCGTCGGCTGCGTGCGCCCAAGGCCGCCAACCCGCGTCCGCAGCCCACTCAACCTGCCCGGTCCGGCCAAAATGGGCGGGACAGCAAGCCACAACCCTCATCATCCCCACCTTG
>PMOF01000189.1:0-5850 GCA_003162495.1 Acidobacteriaceae bacterium | reverse complement strand
TTGAGCCGGTAGACTGGTGTTTTGAGGGCCAGTCATGTTAGTTGTCATGAAGTCGCACGCCACGCCGGAGCAAATCCAGGCCGTCTGCGACCATATTGAGCAGTTGGGCTTCCGTGCCCATCCCCTTCCCGGAGCCCAGCGCACCGCCATCGGCATCACTGGCAACCAGGGCGAGGTCGATCGGGGCAACATCGAAGAACTCTCCGGCGTCGCCGAAGTCATCCGCGTTTCCAAGCCTTACAAGCTCGCCAGCCGCGACGTCAAAGAAGAAGACACCATCATTCGTTTCCCAGCCCTCGGGAGCCACCCTGGCGCCACCATCGGCGGACGCGATCTGGCCATCGTTGCCGGTCCATGCTCCATTGAAAGCCGGGACCAGGCCTTCGCCATCGCCGAATACGTCGCCCAGGCCGGCGCGCAGTTTTTCCGTGGCGGCGCTTACAAGCCCCGCACCTCTCCTTATGCTTTTCAGGGCCTCGGCCTTGAGGCCCTCCGCATCATGGCCGACATTCGCAGCCGCTTCGGCCTCCGCATCGTCACCGAAGCCATCGACAACGAATCCCTCGAACTGGTCGCCGAATACGCTGACGTGATCCAGATCGGCGCCCGCAACATGCAGAACTTTTCTCTGCTCAAGCACGCCGGCAAGCTGCGCAAGCCGGTGCTGCTCAAGCGCGGCCTCTCCGCCACGCTCGAAGAGTTCCTCATGTCTGCCGAATACATCATGAGCGAGGGCAACTACGAGGTCATCCTCTGTGAGCGCGGCGTCCGCACCTTTGCCGACCACGCCCGCAACACCCTCGACCTCAGCATCATTCCCGCCATCCAGCGCGTCAGCCACCTGCCCATTTTGGTCGACCCCAGCCACGGCACCGGCAAGCGCGACAGCGTTCTTCCCATGGCGCGCGCCGCGGTGGCCACCGGTTGCGACGGCATCCTGGTTGAAGTGCACCATCAGCCTGAAAAGGCCCTCTCCGACGGCCCCCAATCCATCTATCCTGCCCAGTTTGTCCGCATGATGGACGAGATCCAGCAGATCGCCCCCATCGTTGCCCGATCCCTGCCCCGCGGCATCCGTATTGAAACCGCCGCCGGCTGAGACCATGAGCTCATGCCCGCCCACAATTCCGGGTGCCCCAGGTCTCGATTTTGAGACCTGGGATACCACAATCCCGGACCAGTCACCCCTTTCACTCTCGCCTGACCCCACAATCCCGGGTGCCCCATCCTTGCGACTTCCTTTCGTCGCAAGGGTGGGAGACCACCGCTCCAAATCCGTCCCCTACCTGGTCGCCCTAACATTCCTCACCCTCACCCTCACCGCCTGCCGATCCCACGACTTCCCCCAGTACCCGCCCAACTACCGCGAATATGTCTATGTAACCAACGGCGGCAGCGCCACGGTCACCGTTCTCGACGGAGTAAACATCCGCGTCGACCGCGTCCTGCGCGTAGGTCAGAATCCCGTCGCCGTCGCCGCCAGCCCCACCCGCAACGAGGTCTACGTCGTCAATGCCGGAGTGGCAGGCGGCCAGGGTTCGCTTTCCGTCATCAATGCTGAGAACAACACCATCGCCGCCACCATTCCGCTCCGCCGCCAGCCCGTCTCCATCGACCTCGACGCCGCCGGCGCTCTCGCTTACGTCGCCAATTCCGGCTCCGACTCGATCTCCGTTCTCGACCTCAAAGCCCGCCGCGAGCTGAGCCAGATCGCCGTCGGCAGCCAGCCTGTTGCCGCCCGCATCACTCCCGACGGCCACACCCTTGTGGTCGCCAATCGCCGCGGCAATTCAATCAGCATCGTCACCCTGCCCGGCGCCAGGGGTTCCGCCAACTTCCCCGTCCGCCAGGTCTTCGCCGGCTGCCCCGGTGCCGGCGACCCCGTCATCCTCCCCGATTCCTCCAAAGCCTTCATCCCCTGCGCCGCAGGCCACCAGGTCATGGTCGTGGCCCTGGCCCAATCAAAAACCAATCCCGCCCAGCCAGATCGTTTTGAAACCCTCATGGACGTAGGCCGCGCTCCGGTCCAACTGGCCCTCAAGCCCGATGGCGGCGAACTCTTTTCCATCAACTCCCTGTCCGACTCCATCTCCGAGGTCGTCACCAACACCAACGACGTCGGCGGCGAATACATGATTGGCGACAACCCCGTCGGCGGCCTCGTCTCCAGGGACAACTCCCTGCTCTACGTCGGCAATCTCCGCTCCCAGGTGGTCACCCTCTATGCCATCGACGACAGCAAAATCTTTGGCTACATCCGCGTCGGCGACGGTCCCTCCGCCATGGCATTCTCCTCCGCAGGCAGCCTGCTCTACATCGTCGATGCCCGCTCTTCCGACATCGCCGTCGTCCGCACCGCCTCCAACTCCCTGTTCACCATCCTCCCCACCGGCCGCGCCCCCAACGCCATCGCCATCAAAGCCTTCAAACTCCCCTGAATCTCCCTCATCCAAGAAATGACTGTCATCCTGAGCGAGCGAAGCGAGTCGAAGGACCTGCGGTTGCTTTTCGCTTTGTCCCGCAATTGCATCCTGAATAGATTCGCGCTAGGCTTTCGTCCATGCGACGCATAGGTCCATTGCTTTCGTTTGTCGTACTTTTCATATGCTCAATGGGAGCCGCGAAGGAAACCCCAAAGCGTACAATCCCCTGCAAGACCCCCGCCAACGCTAACTCATGCTATTGGACCCGCGGACGCCTGAGGGAAGGCAACGGCAACCCCTCCTACCGATTGTGGGAGATAGGCACCCATCGACTGATGGGCATCTACAGCGGCCCGGCAGTCTATAACGGGCCATTGGCGGACAAATACCCGCTGGACAATGAGGGCCCTGAATTTCCTTTGAATGTTGAGCGAGACTTAATTGGTTCAAAGAATCAAGTCTGGGCCAATACCATCTATGCCGACTTCGAGATCTGTCCCCTCGAGCCAGAGAAGCCCGAAGCGATGCAAGCTGCCTGCATTGAGTCCGCCAAGAATCTCTACGTCGAAAAAACAAACGACAGGTAGGCCGCTTGGCGCAGATATTCCATTGGCGAATCTAATCTTTCTTCTCCCCCCACCGCGCCACGCTGAACTGCGCGCCCGCAAACAGAATCAGCCCCGAGACATAACCCCAGAAGATCAGACCAACGGAGATATAGAACGGCCCATACAGCGCCTTAAGATCAAGGTGCGGAAGCACCCGCACAAACACCATCTTGGCCAGCAGCCACACGATCCCTGTCACAATCGATGTGCGCAGAACCGGCTGCCAGGGAACCTTGCGATTGGGCAGAATCCAATAGATGGAAAAGAAGAACAGTATCGACGCCACGCCCGTGGACAGCGACAGCCACATATAACTAATGCCCCTATAGAAGAAGTTATCGATGTGATGAAAGAAGACAAACGTCAGTAGTCCCTGCTCGCCGGCATTCAGCAGAATGCTGGCCAGCGCCAGCGCCACCATCAGCAGCGCCAGCCCGAACGCGACCGCCTGGTTGAAGAGATAGTTGCGGCTCTTGGTCACTCCCCACGCCTGGTTCAGCGCCACTTCAAGAGGAAGAAAAATTCCCGTGCAGGAGATGAGGATCATGACCAGCGACAGCGCCTGCACGCCGTGCCGGGGAACAACTGCCTCGAGGTTATAGGTAATAAATCCCTGGCTCGCAGTGGTGGGCAAAAAGTAGTTCACCATGTCGCTGACCACGTCCACCATCGCATGCGAATGAAAGACAGCGCGAGAGAGTGTGTAGAGCAGCACAATGAAAGGGATGAACGAGATGATCGCGTTGGCCGCGACGCTGAACGCAAAAGTATGCACCTCGCTGTCCAGCAGGTAGGCAATCAGCGCCTTGCCGTCCGTGCGCCAGCGATACCACTTGGATATCGAAACCGGCTCCACCGCATCGATCACGACCGCAACTTCGATCGCCGTTTCTCCGCCAGTACCGGAATCTGAAAACTGAGCCACACACAACTCCTTCGCTGGAATCAATCTCCAAGTGCCATGAAATGCGAACGCTTGCCGCGCAACCGCAGATGTCGGTAGTGGGTCACCTTGAAGGGTACGGGCTTCAGCCCGTACATCAAGCCCAACGATTTGAGTGGGCTTTAGCCCCTGAGTCAGTGACTAAATTCAAACTGACCCTCTACCCGAATGTCTATTGCTTCAAGGATAGTCTTTCCAGCGCCCACCCCGCCGCCGTCCGCAGCCCTTCGTCCGCGGCCTCAGCCCACTGTTCCAGCCGCGGCACAAACCGGCGCAACCCGCTGTTCCCCATCGCAATGGCCACATTCCTCTTCAGCCCCTGAAATCCCGTCCGCCGCACCGGCGAGCCATTGAATTGGCGTGCAAACTCCGCTTCATCCAGCCCCGCCAGCCACTCCAGCGCAGGATTCACCAGCTCCTCGCGCGCCTCCAGCTCCGCATCTCCGCTCAGCGGCGACTTCCGGTTCCACGGGCACACATCCTGGCAGATATCGCAGCCCAACACCTGCCGCCCCATTCCTTCCATCAGCTCCGCGTCGATCGTCCCCTTGTGTTCAATCGTCAGGTAGGCAATGCATTGAGTTGCATCCATCTGGTAGGGCGCAATCAGCGCATCCGTGGGGCAGGCGTCCAGGCACCGCGTGCAGCTTCCGCAGCGGTCCGGCACTCTCAGCGGCTGCTGCGCGGCCTCGACATCCAGCGAAGTGACCAGCACCGCCAGAAACCCAAACGACCCCAGTTTTGGATGAATCAGGCAGGTATTCTTTCCCGTCCACCCCAACCCTGCGGCCGTGGCCAGCGCCCGCTCAACCAGCGGCCCGGTATCCACATAGCCCCGCGCCTCAAACTCGCCAAACTCCGTGTGCAGCCGTGCCTCCAGCGCCTTGATCCTCTTCAGCAGCACCTTGTGATAGTCGCTCGGCCGGCGCACACCGCCCGCGTCCCGCCGCCCGCTCCACGCATACCGCGCAATCCACCCCGCGCCCTCTTCCGCCAAATCGACGGATCGCGGCTGCGCGCTGTCATACCCCGCAAAGCACACGATTGCCGACCTGGCCCACGGAAATGGAATCCCCATCCGCGCCCGCACCAGCGGCCCCTTTTCACCGCCCGGCTCCGTATCCGAGTCTCGCCCAGGATTCTGGCCCGTCCGCTTCAAGTAGTTCATCGTCCCGGCCCGCCCCGCCCTGACCCACGCCTCAAACCGCCCCGCATCCCGCCCCTCCTCCGCATAAGGAACCGCCACCACCCCAGCCTCGGCGAATCCAGCCTCCCTGGCCCAGGCGCGCACCTTCTCCCGGTCCAGAACCCGGCCGGNNTATCTGAACCCATATCTGAATAGGTACGGTTCATGGAACCGGAAGCACTCCTTTCTGCGTATGCATACCCATGTCCGAATGCGGACGCCGGGACCAAAACTGAACACCCGGCCTTGCCACGGGAAACACAGGGGTTGCCCGTATCTCCCGTATTTTCAGCATATTCCAATTTTCCGGCTTTGGCCTTCCGCATGCAACATCAGGTATAATAAGCCTATAGCCGATTGACCCAGGCTCGGGCCGACAACAGGTTCCCCCAAGGAGGTATGTATGACCAGTTTAACGTTCGATACCACCATAGGCCCCGCAGACGATGAACTGACCACGAATAGCAAGGCGACCGTAAGCAGCGGCCTGACCGAGCTCGTCCGGGGCCACGATCAAGCCCTACTCGACCATCTGGAGCCCCTCGTTTGCCGTCAGGACCTCATTCTCGATCTTCAATCCGTTGAGCGCATTGACGCCGCCGGAATCACCGCCCTTATCTATCTTTACCGCAGCGCATGCGCAGCAGACCATTCCTTTGCCGTCTCCAACGCCTCGCCCCACGTGGCCGA
>PMOF01000125.1 GCA_003162495.1 Acidobacteriaceae bacterium | reverse complement strand
TGGAATCGCGCGCACCCGCCGGAAAAGACGAGCATGCACAGCGTGAGCAGGGCCGGAAGAGAGGTTCCGAGGCGCCGGACCGATAGGTCGAATAAGGTTGGAGATTGCGTGAGCACAGCCAGTGGCGGTCCTCTTGAGGATAGCACTGCGCGCTTCAGGAGTGACTGCGCATCTCGCAATCCGATCAAGCGGCTTGATCGGCTGCGTGCGGTGGCTACGGCACGGCAACAATCGCCACGGGAGCGGTTCCGATGTTGGCGGTGATTTGGGGATCGAGCAATCCGGCGGTGGTCGTATCAAATGTATAGGAATCGAAGAGGGGGCTGCCGCTCGCATTCACGCCCAGCAAAAAGGTGCCGGTGTTGTCTTCTGCAAGGCTATCCGGCAGCGTTCCGGAAGAAGCGGTGCTTCCCGTGGTCACCGCATAAGTGGGCGCGCCCGAAGTGCCCGCGGCCGTGATCGCAAATCCGGTAATATTGCCGGCGCTGGTGCCTGCTCCGTTGGCGACATAAACGTAATCCCCAGTCGCAACCGGCAAAATAGAATTGGGCGCCAGTCCACCGCTGGCAAAGGGGGAGCCGGTGACCTGAGTCAGCGTGCTGCCCAGCGAGCTGTAGTTGAAGACCCTCAAACCGCCTGCGGTGCCTGCGGAGTCGCCCAGAACCTCGCCCACATAAAACAGCCGGGTGGTGGGGTCCACGGCCACTGAAACGGCAGAGCCGCTGGCGTGCGTCACCTGGATCGTGGTCCCCGGGGTTCCCGCCGGGAACGGAGCGCTGGCGTTGAAGGGAACCACAAGGGTGCCGCCCGTGCCCAGCGCGACAAAGACGTGGGCGCCATCGGACGAGATGGCCAATTGACCCGGCTGCACCGCCGCCCCCGCCACTGAAAAAGATGCGGTTTGCACCGGAGAGCCGCTCTCGTAAGCGCCTGTCGAAGTAATGGGGATCGCGTCCAGTTGCACGCCGCTGGTCCCTTGTTGAGCGTCCACTAGCCACGTGCCGCTGGGGTCCACCTTCATGGCAAAGGCCTGGTCGCTGGAGATATTTGTGGCGGTGCCAAGCGCTCCGCTCGAGCTGATGGGATACAGGTCGATGCCCGCGGTCGAGCTGACGTATAGAAATCCGCCGGTCGGGGAAATGGCAATGGCATAAGGCACGCCGACTACGGCATAGGGGCTTCCCGAGAGCTGAGTCAGGGTACCGCTCACAATGGATTCGCCAACGACCTGCGGGGTTGTTCCGGAGTTCAGAATGTA
Organism: Acidobacteriaceae bacterium; assembly: GCA_003162495.1. Lineage (GTDB taxonomy): Bacteria > Acidobacteriota > Terriglobia > Terriglobales > Acidobacteriaceae > Telmatobacter. The sequence goes on along the minus strand of PMOF01000125.1, from coordinate 3,498 downwards.
GAAGATACCGCTTGAAGCCGTGGTGCAGTTGGTGGTGCATCCGGTTGTGCTCGTGCCGCTGGGCGCCTGCCAGAAATCTCCGCATCCAGCCGCAAAGCCGGCCGTCACCAGCACAGACGCCGCCAGGATCAGCCTTGCCCGGTTTCCGATCTTCATTGCCTCTCCTTGATTGCCGGTCCAAAGGAATTGACGTTTGCCGCACACTGCCGGCGTTCTCGCCCATTCAGCTTCAGCGCTCAACAAGAACACGCATGGACAACCCCGATGCAAGGGTATCGCGTCCACAGGGTCCCTGTCCCATTGTCGCTGGATTGCACATCCAATTTGTCCTTCTGTATACAAATTTGTCCTTCTGTATACAAATTCAAGCAAGAGACGTGCAGTAGGGGTCATCCGCTCAGCGGTTGCACACAGGGTCCCCTGCTGCCGACTGACGGGTTGTTTTTACATTCAGGAGAGAAATCATCTTTGTTGGTCGCACAGGCAGCTGCGCGTATTAGAGAAAGAAACCGCCCGGATCTGGCGAAAGGGCCCGTGCAGTTTCCAGGCACGACCGCAACTCCAGATCCAGGACGGGCAAATCGGTTCTTGAATAGTCAAAAGCGGCCTTGCAAGGAAGCCCTGACAACGCAACCACTTCGCCGGCGCCTGCCGCTCATTTACATTTCCACGTTGACTGGTTTAATTCCCTGCAATCGCCAACTCGATCTCGCTACCCTTCGACAGCTTTACATCGCTTTTCTTGGTTGAAACGAAGACCCCCGAGTTCTCGCTCGCAATCTCGCTGTGAAGGTCTACCCCCGACAGCGCGTTAATTTGATCCACTTGCAAAGTTCCGACGTTCCAGCCATTGATTTCCTGTTCCCCGGGAACGATCTCCCTTCCATTGGCATCTGAAGTCTCAGGCGGCACAATGCCAACAATGGTCGCCTTGATGGGAACAAGTTTACCGTTCTTGAGCTGCGCCTGGCTAAAGCGAACCGCCAGCCTCGAAGTGCCAGCCACTTGCATTTCGTCGGTAGTGACAGCGCCGATCAGCACCGTTCCGGATGGCAGCTCTGGCCCATTCTTGAGGCGGACCTTTCCGCTCAACTTGGCTTTGAACTGGCCACCAGGCTGGACCTTCTTGGCGTCGAGATTATCCACCAGGGCCGCCTGGGCCGGAACCATCTGCGCAGCTTCTTGCTGCCCGGCAGGTGCGGCGGTCGTGCTCTGCATGTCTTGCGAGGGTTGAGAATTCTCTGTGGACTGCGCCAGGGAAAAGGCTGGCAAAAGCAGCGCTAAGGACATGCTGGTGATGGAAAGCTTAATGGCAGACTTCAATTTCATGCAAAATACTCCACGGTTTGGGATTTACGTGCGCCTCCGCAATGCGTTCCAATCGGAGGCAACTTGCTACCGATACAGACGAAACATGACTGTCGTTTGTTCGTTGTTTGTACCAAATGCCGGTTCGGCCCCAAGCGAGGATCCAATCACTTCAACTAAACCGCAGTGAATCATATAGATGCTGCCAATCGGTCAGGATTTATTGATTCATTTTTTTGGGGGTCTTGGGACAGCGGAACCGAGCGCCTCCAAGACCAGTTTTGCGGCTGTCAAATCTTCGATGGCCATGCCCACGGATTTGAACACAATGGGCTTATCGCGAGGCACGGCCACGGAGCCGGACAGAATCTCGCCGATCTCAACTTGCACGTGTGCGCCTGAGAGCCGCACGTCTCCCGATTCGCGCTCCGCGCAGGAGCGGGACTCCGCGACCACATAACTCCTCAACATGGCTTCGTCGTCCAACTCGCGCAGTGCGGAGCCCGTGGCTCCCACCGCCAGCACCAGCGCATGAGGCGCGAACCATCGGCCTTCAAGAACCGGGTTGGTCGACGCGGTTACGGTTAGAACCACGTCGGCGGACGCCGCCTCTTGAACGGTCACTGCGTGCGCACCGGTTTCCTCAGCCAACCGTTCCGCGTTGGCGGCGGTGCGGCTCCAGATGCGCACATCTTTCAACGCGGGCCGAACCAGCCGCAGAGCCTGAAGGTGTGAGCGCGCCTGGACACCCGAGCCTAGAATGCCCAGGCTGGCCGCTTCGGGCGGGGCGAGCGCATCCAGCGCAACTGCGGAGACGGCGGCTGTGCGCATTTCGGTGATCAGGCGTCCATCCATCACCGCCAGAGGCTCACCTGTCGAACGACGCAGCACTTCAACGATCGCCATGTGGGTATGCAGACCCAGCGCCGGATCGATTTCCGCGTTGCCGGGGTAAAACGTGACAGTCTTCACGCCCATCAAATCGCCGTAGATCACCGGCATCACCGCAAACCAGCCGTTGCGGTAGTCTTCCTCGTTGCCTGCCCGCAGAATCATGCGTGCCGGCTGATCCACTAGCCCGGCGGAATAGTCGATGAGCGCCTGGCGAATGGCCGGGATGAGCGCGTCATAGGCGAGGGCGGCGCGAACTTCGTGCTCGGGAATATACACAGGATTGAGTGCTCAGGAAAATGAGGGCTTGAAACTTGGGGTGCCCCAGGTCTGGCGTTCGAGACCTGGGTTTGTATATCTCTGCACGGTCGCGCCGCTAGTTTGGACGCCCGCCCGAACTGGTGCGGCGGCGGAAGCGCTCGTCCACCGGCTGCCGGCCCTGAAAGCCGGATTCGAAAGTGTGCCAGTGCTCTATGGACGACTCGCCCATGCGCCAGCAGAGCAGCACCACCTGGTCGTCGATGCGGCAGGGAAAATCGAGCAGTCCGCCTTCAATATCCTTTACCTGCACGCCGATGGAATCGATCTCGGCGAGGCTTTCGCGGACGCGCTGCAAGTGGGCCTCAATCTCCGCGCGCTTTTTGGCCACGTCGCCCACGTCTACGCGCATCCCGCCAGAATGATAGATGCGCCGCGCCAGATCAGAAAGCCCGGAATCCACTGCTTCCGCCGACTGTTTGCCTTCGACCGCCCGCTTGAGCAGCGATTCCAGCACCGGGAGCAGAGACTGCGCTTCTTCGAGAGTGAAGGTCTTCATGGAATCTACGCCTTGATAAATAGGATACGACGAAATGAGGCAGCGGCAATGATCAATAAGGGTCAGGGGTAACGAACAGGGAACAGGGAATAGGGACAAGGGCTAGGGAACAGGGAATAGGGAATAGGGACTAGAGACTAGGGACTAGGGAACACGGATCAGCGATTGGTTGACGGAGCTGGAGGCTTGTCTGCGACCGGTGCGCCGGGTTTGCTATTCCCTATTCCCTAGTCCCTAGTCCCTAGTCCCTGCTTTTTTATTCCCTGTTCCCTGCTTTTTTAAACCCACTTCCAGCATCCGGTCCAGCGCCACTTTGGCCCAGTGCTTCACGCCGGGGCGCACCTGGATGCGGTTCACCACGCGGCCCTCCACCAGGTTTTCAAGCGCCCACGCCAGGTGATGCGGGCTGATGCGGTACATGGTGGTGCACAGGCAGCCGGTATCGTCGAGCGTGATCACGCGCTTTCCCTGCTCGGCAAAAC
>PMOF01000325.1:9344-11608 GCA_003162495.1 Acidobacteriaceae bacterium | reverse complement strand
TTCTGCTCGATACGCACTTCGTCATTTGGGTGCCAGTCGATGACCGTCGAATCAGCTCCTAAGCTCGCGCGATTTTGCGAAATCCCGCCAACCAGTTTGTCTTCAGTGTGACGAGCATCTGGGAGATCGCAATCAAGAGAGGCCTGCACCGACGGGATTTCGTGTTTGACCCGCGAGAGATGCGCCGGCTCCTGATTGAAAATGGCTATGACGAATTAACTTTGCAAAGCCATCACGTAGTTGCGGTCGACTCGCTGGCAAGCATACACAAAGATCCCTTCGACCGCATCCTGATTGCGCAGGCACTGGTCGAAGGAATCACTTTGTTGACGGCAGATCCGGTGATTGCCCGGTATCCAGGGCCTATCCGAAAAGTCTGACGGTCTGCTTCAGGCGGGGGTCTTGGCGCAGAACTCGTCGAAGGCGCGGACCAGTTCGCCGGCAATCTGCTGGGCGGTGGCCTGTTCGATGACGGAGCGCTGCATCAGGTAAACGAGCTTGCCGTCGCGCAAGAGGGCGATGGCGGGGGAACTGGGCGGATTGCCTGCAAAGTAGCCGCGGGCCTTATCAGTGGCTTCGCGGTCCTGGCCGGCGAAGACGGTGATCTTCTGATCGGGCTGATTAGCTGAGGCGCCAAGCGCGAGGCGCACGCCGGGACGCATNNCGGTGCGGGTTTCTGCGATTCCGGCGCGAACCAATTCTTCGCGCATGGGGATGATCATCAATTCTGGATACATGTTTGCCTCCGGCTCCGTAAGATGCCTGCACTCATTCTATCGTGAATGGGCGTAGTGTAGCCTTTATCCGATGCGCGTAGAAGAAAACAAGCCGCTTGCGCCCTTCACCACCTTTGGCATTGGCGGCCCCGCGCGCTGGTTTGTGGAGGCTGCAAGCGAAGACGAAGTGATGGAGGCGGCGGCGTGGGCGCGGGCACAGGGGCTGGCGCTGTTTGTGTTAGGCGGGGGAAGCAACCTGCTGGTTTCCGACGATGGTTTCGATGGGCTGGTGCTGCGTGTGGGGCTGCGCGGCGTTGCGGTCGATGACGTCGAACGTGCGGGTGAAAAAAATTACAGGGTTGCCGCGGGCGAGGACTGGGACGGCTTTGTGGAGCGCACGGTGCGCGACCAATGCGCAGGGGTGGAGTGCCTGGCGGGGATTCCGGGAACCGTGGGTGGAACTCCGGTGCAGAATGTCGGGGCCTATGGGCAAGAGGTGGCTTCGGTGATCAAGCGGGTTCGGGCGTTCGATCGGGAACAGGACGCGTACGTCGAGTTTTCAGCGGCGGAGTGCGGGTTTGCGTATCGTCGTAGCCGATTTAACGCAGAGGATCGCGCGCGCTACGTTGTGACCCGCGTGGACTACCGGCTGACGCCGGGCGGCGCACCGACGCTGCGCTATGCCGACCTGCAACGGGTGCTTGCGGAGAGCGGGGCTGCGCCAAGCCTGGCTGAAGTTGCCGCGGCGGTGCGGCGAATACGCCTGGCGAAAGGGATGCTGCTGGTGGAAGGCGACGCGGATTGCCGCAGCGCGGGCAGCTTCTTCAAGAATCCGGTGGTGAGCGAGGACGAGGTGCGGCGCGTTGCGGAGTGTAGCGAGAAGGAGCCACCGCGCTTTCCAGCCGGTGATGGAAAAGTAAAGCTGCCGGCGGCGTGGCTGATCGAGCAGGCGGGGTTTTCGAAGGGGTATGCGCTGGGCGCCGCGGGCGTGTCCTCGCGGCACACGCTGGCGTTGATCAATCGCGGTGGGGCGACGGCGCGGGAGATTCTGGAATTGGCTCGCCAGATCGCGGCTGCTGTCGAAGTGCGGTTTGGGATTGAGTTGGAGATGGAGCCGGTGCTGGTGGGGCTCTAGAGCGGTTTCAGTCGGCGGAGCAGGCGATCGCGGTCGGTCGAGAGAACTTCGGCTGCGGGTCCGAGGGCGACGAGGCGGCCCTCGCGCAGGAGCGCGACTTCGGCTGCGGTGGCGAGGGCATCGGTTGCGTCATGCGTGGCCAGAATGGTCTGGACTTGATTTGCGGCGAGCCAACTCTGGAGTCGCGTAAGCAAAGCGTCGCTGGCAGCGCCATCCAGCGCGGAGAAGGGCTCGTCCAGCAGAAGCAAACGGGGCGCTGGCGCCAGCGCTCGCGCCAATGCGACGCGCTGCGCTTCGCCGCCGGAAAGGTCGCGCGGGCGACGGTTGGCGAGGTGGGTTGCGTCGACCAGATCCAGCATTTGCTGCACACGCTGTGCGCGGCCAGAGCGGTCGAGCGAGGCCAAACCGTAAGC
>PMOF01000325.1:8422-9271 GCA_003162495.1 Acidobacteriaceae bacterium | reverse complement strand
TTGCCTGCGCCGGAGGGGCCGAAGATGACCGTCCACTCTGACGCGAAGCTGCACTGCAATTGAAGGTGGAAGCTTCCGCGGTGTGCACTGAGGTCGAGTTCAAGCACGGCGGCCCCCGCGCGGACGGCCACGCAGATAGATGGCCGCCAGAGCCACGACGCTCAGGCCAAGCAGAATGGCCGCGGTGCGATTGGCGGCTGCGTACTCGAAATTTTCTACCTGGTTATAGAGCACGATGGAGAGGGTGCGGGTGGCGCCGGGAATGTCTCCGCCGAGCATGAGGACGACGCCGAATTCGCCCATGGTGTGAAGAAAGCTGAGCACGGCAGCGGCCAGCAGAGACTGGCGCGCGAGCGGGACAAGGAGGCTGAACATCAGCCTCGAACGGCCTGCGCCGAGCAGGCGGGCCGCGTCGACCAGAGCAGGCTCGATGGCCGCGAAGCCGATTACCAGGGGCTGCACGGCGAAGGGCAGGCTGTAGATCACCGAGCCGACTACAAGTCCGCCGAACGAAAAAGCGAGCGGATGCCCAAGCAGGGAAGCAATGCCGCGGCCTATGGCCGTGCGGGGGCCGAGCAGAACGAGAAGGAAAAAGCCAAGCACGGTGGGAGGCAGCACCAGGGGCAGCGCGGCGATGGCCTCGACCACCGCGAGCCAGCGGCTGCGGCCCAGTACCAGCCAGGCGGCCAGCGGCACAGACACGGCCAACAGAATGGCTGTGGTTACCGTTGCCAGCTTGAGGGTGAGGGCGAGCGCTTGCCAATCCATATGCAGAATCGAGTTTAGTGGAAAGCGCTGGAAATCGTCGCTGGGCTTGTGCGATTGTCAGGCGGCGATCTCATGGTTTCA
>PMOF01000325.1:0-8413 GCA_003162495.1 Acidobacteriaceae bacterium | reverse complement strand
CAATTTGAAAACAACAGGAATTGACCCAGCAAGACAAACCAGAATGCTACATAGATAGGGTTGCGGGAAACTGCAAAAATGCCGGTGGTGACAAGTTTGTCCGGGTGGTCCGGGTCAATGCCAACACGGAAACTCTTCCCAAACGAAACAAGGCTCATGAACAAAAGGAACAATCCCGCGAGACAAAAAAGCGCTCCGACCCATGAGACGGCTCCGGAGTGAAGGAGTTCGCGGGTGCTTAAGGTGGGAAGATTGAATGCAGCGGCAAACACGAGATAAAAATAAAAAAAGGCAAAGGGCGGAATCAGGAAATCTTTTTTGTCGGTTCTGCCGAAGTGCATCGCTTCGATTCCGGCTCTTCTCATCAGCCGGACCCGGACCAATACCATGGCAACCAGCAGCAGGATGGTCAGAGCGCCGAAGTATTTTTGCATGGGCATCCTCCAATCGAAATCAGTCGATTTGCCGCAATGCCGATGCGCTCCCGCGACTTTTCACTTCGCCGGCAAGAGGCCACTCCTGGCAAGCTGAGCCTGCACGGGCGCTGAGAGCAGATAGTCGAGCAACTTGTGGACGGCCGGGCGTTGCGTGGTGTTGCTCACGATGACTGCGCCTTGTTCAATGGGCGGGTAGAGCTCGCGTGGGATCACGAAATAGAATCCGTTGGCGGCGAGTTGTGGGGTGAGCGCGGAAGTGAGCGAGATGAGCCCGGCGTCGGCGTTCCCGGAGTCAACAAACTGCGCGGCCTGGGCGATGTTTTCGGCGGTGACCAGGCGCGGCTTGAGCGCGTCGTAAATCTTGAGGCTGTTGAGCGCAGCCACGGCTGCTCGACCGTACGGTGCGCGCTCAGGGCTGGCGATGGCCAGTCGCTTGAGCTCGGGGCTGCGCAGCAGATCGAGAGAAGGCGGAGGCAAGTTGGCGTCTTTGCGCGTCCACAGCACCAGCGTGCCGCGCGCATAGACAATGGGCGTGGACGAATCTGCTGTGCCAGCCGCATCGGCCAGGCCGGCATCGATGAGGCGCTTGGGATAACTGAGATCGGCGGAGAGGAACAAATCGAATGGCGCACCGTTCTGGATCTGGGCGGTCAGCACGGCGGAAGCCTGGTAGGTGGCTTCGGCGCGAATGCCTGTGGCCTGGCGAAACTGTTCNNGGCGCGAGGCATGCCAATCCCAGAAGACCAGTCAAGAAGCATTTGAGCATCGCGGAATTCAGACCTCGGCGCACAGCAAAGTTTGGCTTACGCTGGTAGGCTAACACCAGGCATGAACGACAATTTACACCAGTTGCGTTGCTTCGGATGCGGAGCGCGGGTCGTGGGCGCAGAAGCCAAGCCCGACTTCCGCTGCTTCGAGTGCGGGGATCTTTTCGAAGTGGAATATCCGGGCTGGAGCCAGCGGAAGGGCAACGACCGCCCCAACGCCGGGGCGCTGAAGTGGTTGTGGCGGGAGCGGCGCTGCTCGTCTGAGGCGCTGGACCACTCCGGAGTGTGGCGATTCCGCGAGCTGCTTCCGATCCTGGACAGCTTTGGCAACGCAGTGACTTTGCGCGAAGGCAATACGCCGCTCTATCACCTGCCGCGCGCGTCGAAGGCGCTGGGCATCGATCAGCTCTTCGCCAAGCATCAGGGCATGAATCCCACGGGCTCGTTCAAAGATACGGGCATGACTGCGGCGATGAGCGTGGCCCGCGAGCGCGGGTTCGAGTGGGTGGCCTGCGCTTCGACGGGAAATACCTCCGCAGCGATGGCCGCATATGCCGCGCGCGCCGGGCTGCGCAGCCTGGTGCTGATTCCCGAGGGCAAGATCGCATGGGGCAAGCTGGCGCAGGCCATGGATTATGGCGCAGTGACTTGCCAGTTGAAGACCGACTTCGACGGTTGCCTGAAGCTGCTGATCCAGGTGGTGAAAGAAGCGCACATCTACCTGCTCAATTCCGTGAACCCTTACCGGCTGGAGGGACAAAAGACGCCGGCGTTCGAGATTGCCGAGGCTTTGGATTGGAATGTGCCCGACCATCTGATTGTGCCCGGCGGCAACCTGGCCAACAGTTCGGCGCTGGGCAAGGGATTTCGCGAGCTGCGCGAACTGGGGCTGGTTGCACGCGTGCCGCGCATCTCCGTGATTCAGGCTGAGGGGGCGAACCCACTGGTGCGAAGCATGGCCACGAGCCACGGCGCAACGCTGGTGCCGGTCGAGGCGCATACACGGGCGACTGCCATTCGCATCGGCAATCCGGCGTCGTGGCGCAAGGCGGCGCGGGTGATTCAGGAGACCGGTGGATGGTGCCTGGACGTGACGGAGGCCGAGATCGCCATCGCCAAGGCCGAGTTGGGAACCGAAGGGCTGGGTTGCGAACCCGCATCTGCCGTTACACTGGCGGGGCTGAAGAAATTGCGCGCTCAAGGCGCCGTTGATCCGAAAGAGACCGTGGTTCTGCTGTTGACCGGCCACACGCTTAAGGACGCCGATTACACCATCGACTTCCATCGCGGGACGCTGTTGACGGATGAAGAAACTGCCGGCCGGGAGACTGAGATTCGCGGATTGAGGCGCGATGCGCAGACTGTCGAGGCCACCGTAGGCGCGGTGCTGGCGGCGATGAAGGAACGGGCGGGATGAGCGAAGCACTGCTGCCGGGACGGATGTGGATGCGTCTGCCTGCGACATCGGCCAATCTGGGTCCCGGCTTTGACGCCGCGGCGGTGGCACTCGATTTCCATTTGGAGATCGAAGCGGAACCGGCGGCGGAGTTTGCGATTGCGGCGACCGGCCACGATGCGCGACGTTGCGGACGGCTCGAAGACAACCTGGTGCTGGAGATTTACAAAGACCTGCTTGCGAAGCATGAGCGACCGATTGTGCCGCTTGCGATTCGCATGGCCAACGGGATTCCGTTGGGGATGGGTTGCGGCTCGTCGGCCGCGGGGCGGCTGGCGGCCATTGTGCTTGCCTCGCACTTTGGCCGGCTTGGCTGGAGCTCCGAGCGGATTCTTGAAGAGGCTTGTGTGCTTGAAGGTCATCCGGACAATGCGGCTGCATGCTGGCTGGGCGGATTTGTGACCGCGGCCAGCGAGGGCTCGAAGGTGCATGTGGCGCGCGTGATCCCGCCGCAGACGTGGCGGGCGTTGGTCGTTTTTCCTGCCGAGCCGGTGCCCACCAGCCAGGCGCGCGCCGTGCTTCCGGCCAGTTATTCCCAAGCCGACGTGGTGGCCAACATCCAGTCGGTGGCGCTCCTGGGGCTGGCCTTTGCGCAGGGACGCGGCGACCTGCTTCGCGTAGCGATGAAGGATCGCATTCATCAGCCATACCGCGCTGCTATCTGCCCCATGCTGCCGCGACTGCTGCCGCTGGCTGGCCGCCACGGGATTCTGGGCGCGGCTCTGAGCGGCGCGGGTCCCGCGGTTCTGGTGGTCGTGGGCGAGGACAGTCTGGGCGAGGCAACAGGGGCAATCCTTCACGCACTTGAGGGAATGTTGGAGCCGCGAGTGGTAAGCTGCAGGTTTTCTGCCGTCGGGGCCTGCGAGACACTTGGGACGCCACGGAGTTGAGGTTCTGACCTTCGAGGTACGCCTAAAGGTTGATGGCTATTTGGTAATGCCCCGACGGTGCGTACTGCTTGGATTACCTAAGTTTTCTTGCCTTTCGTACGATGAACCCATAGATTCGCAACGTGGGCAGTTCTGGGGGAGGGCTGCTCTAGGCGCCCGTGGTCCTTACAAGGATCCGGGCGCCTTTTCTTTGCCTTGCCGGTAGAGAATACTCCGAGAGCGGCAGTCGCAATTCGGCAGTCGCACTTTTTTTGGGCAGCGCCCGGAGCTTTTCTGTTGACCAGCCGAGCGCGCGTTGCGACTTTCCAACAGGGCAGCGCATCTTATCAAGGAGCGATGACCGGTACAATTAGAAGCAGTGCTGGTGGCGCGAGGGGGAATATGGCTGGCTTGGGAGTGATAGAAGTAAGCGATGCAACGTTCGATCAGGAAGTGCTGAAGAGTGAGCAACCGGTTCTGGTGGATTTCTGGGCTACCTGGTGCGGCCCCTGCAGGGCAATTGCGCCCATCGTGGATGCGGTAGCGGCCAAGTTCGCCGGCCAGCTCAAGGTGGTGAAGGTGAATGTGGACCAGAACGGCGCCGCGCCTTCGCGCTACAACATTCGCGGGATTCCGGCGCTGCTGCTTTTCAAAGACGGCAAGGTCGCCGATCAGATTGAGGGTTATAAGCCCCAGGACGTGATCGAAGAGAAGATCCAGCGGCTGCTGGCGCAGAAGACGGCCGCCGCGGAACCTGCCAACAAGATCTAACCTGCCAACAAGGTCAAAAGACTGGAACGCAAAAAAGGCCCGGCGCGCGCGCCGGGCCTTTTCTTCCTTTGAAGACAATTGAAATGTTGCCGGTATTCGCCTACCGGTACTTGCGCAGCACGCCCAGCACCCGGCCCTGGATGGCGACCTGCGCGGCGGGAATGTAGATGGGTTCCATCTCCATGTTGGCGGGCTGCAGGCGCACCGTGGCGCCCTCCAGATAAAAACGCTTCAGGGTGGTTTCAGAGCCATGCACCAGGGCCACCACGATCTCCCCTTGCCGCGCCGTGCGGGTGCGCTCCACTAGCACGTAGTCGCCGCTGATAATGTGCTCGTCGCGCATGGAGTCGCCGCGCACCTCGAGGGCGAAGACGTCGCGGTTGCCGACCACATCGTGCAGGGAAATGCTCTCCGGCGTCTCGATGGTCTCGACCGGGAGCCCGGCGGCGATGCGCCCGGCCAGGGGCAGCCGGTCGCTGGTACGGCTGCGCGTGCCGGGCGGCAGCACGTCGATGGAGCGGCTGCGGTTGTGCACGCGGTCCAGCAGCCCCTTCTTTTCAAGGTTGGTAATGTGCTTGTGCACGGTGGCCAGGCTCTTCAGGCCCATGCCGTGCGCAATCTCCTCAAACGACGGGGAGTAGCCGTTGCGGGCAACGAACGACTCCAGGAAGTCGAGAACCTCTTTTTGCCTTCGGGTGACAGCCATGGGCGGATTATAGCGAATAAAAAGCGAATTGCAACAACTTTATTTTCTCAGCTTGTTCGCTTTTGGGTTTAGCGGGCCACCGTGAGGGCACGGCGGTCCTGACGCGCGTTTCGACGATTCAAGGACGTATTGGCGAGGAGTGGTTGTAGTCCCCTAAGGGGCTGAAGCCCACGGTGCTTTTGTGGCACTTAATGTACGAGCTGAAGCCCGTACTCTTCATTGGAACGAGTTTTTCGGCAGACTCTGCGACCGGCAACCGCCCGCGTGCGCGAAGTTCCGATGCGGCTCACGATGCCGGGGCATGACCGCTGGCTGCCAGAGGTTCCTTCGACGTTAATAGCCCAACGCCATTTCGGGAAAGAGGTCTGCGCTGTCCCGATGCTGGAATCGCTGCTCATTCTTTTATCAATCCAATGTTGAGTTCCGCCCCATCCCGAGGGATGGTGAGAGAGGGCAAAGGTTAGTGCCCGCTAAGCAGACCCACCGGCAACCGGCTGCAACCTGCCCCTGGCCGGGGTTGTGCACTGGCAGGCGTTGCACATTGAGGACGCTGCTCGAATTTGAGCGCGCTAGTTTTAAGAACAAATTTAAGAAGAGTGAGGCTGCCATGAGGCTACTGATTGCCGACGACGACAAGCTGCTTGGAATGTTTCTGAGCCGGGGCCTGGAAGCGGACGGGCATCGCGTACATCTGGTGGAGGACGGAGGGGCGGCGGTTGAGGCGTTCCGCGATCAGTTGCCGGACCTGACCATTCTGGATTTGAACATGCCGGTCAAGGACGGCGAGCAGGTGCTCAATGAGATTCGCGCGCTGGATCTCGAACTGCCGATCCTTGTGCTGACCGGGCGGCAGGAGATCGACACGCGCGTTCGCTGCCTGGATCAAGGAGCGGACGACCTGATGGTCAAGCCTTTCAGCCTGCATGAGCTGCGGGCGCGGTGCCGGGCGCTGCTGCGGCGCAAGCGCGAGGCGCGGCTCACCCTGCGGGCCGGGGACCTGGAACTGGACCGGCTGGACCACACGGCGCGCCGCGGCGGCCAGCCGATTGTGCTGACCAACAAGGAATTTGCGCTGCTGGAACACATGATGCTCAATCGCGGCCAATGCGTTTCGCGGATTGAGCTGCTGGAGTCGGTGTGGAATCTGGAGCCGGCGCAGACCACCAACATTGTGGATGTTTACGTGAACTACCTGCGCCGCAAGCTCAAGGACCCGCCGCCGGGGCATCTGATCCGGACGGTGCGCAAACACGGCTACGTGATGCCATCGGAGACCGATCTGGCGTTGAGCGCAACATCGGCGAAGGCAGCCTGCAAAGCTATGGCCGCATCGTTGAGCCAGGTTGCAGACCAGGCCGCCCTGGGAGCAACCGGCCTGGTTGCCGACGTTCAGTAGCTTTCAACAACGGATTCAATCATCGGGAGAATACGCATGCAGACGATTCGAGATCCCTCGGGCGCTTCTTCAGGCCGCGCCCGTTCTCGCACCGCGGTGGTCGCCAGCGCGGATCGCAACTTTCGCCAGCGACTCTCCGAGATCCTTACTGGATTGCGCTGGCAGGTGCGTGAAGCCGAGGGCGGGGCACAGGCCTGGGCGGAAACCGAAGCGGCTTGCCCGGAGGCCATCATCGTGGATTCCTGGCTGCCCGATCTCGATCTGGCTGAATTTCTCAAGGACATGCATGAGAGTTATCCCCTGGTAGAGCTGATGACCACGGCCAGCTTGCCGGTACAGGAAAGCCCGCGCGGCCCGTTCCGCCAGGAGCTGCTGTATGCCCTGAGGCGCAGCCAGGACACAGACACGGCGGCCTGGAACGCAGCGCCGCTGCTCACCGGTCCGAACCGCGCGACCAACCAAGGCACGAGCCCGGCGGGGGGCCGGGTGCGGCCGGTGTCCGTGGCGCTTCCGGCTCGCCCTGCGGCGTTCGAGGCAATGGCGCCGGATGCGGCCGCCGCCGCTCTTTCAGGACAGCCGACACAATCGAGCCCTCCCGTGCCGGCTGCGGATGCAAGCGCGCTGCAGGCCGGACCGGAGTCGATCGACCGTCTCCCGGAACTGATCGGCAACGCCGCCTGCATGCTGGAGATCAGCCGCCGCATCCGGCTGGTGGCCCCGCGCATGGCTCCGGTGCTGATCGAAGGGCCAACCGGTTCGGGCAAAGAGTTGGTGGCCGAGGCTCTGCATCGGTTGTCGACTCGAAGCCGCAAGCCGTTTGTGGCCATCAACTGCGCCGCCATTCCGGAAGCGCTGCTGGAAGCGGAACTGTTTGGCCACACCCGCGGCGCCTTTACGGGCGCGGTGCAGAGCCGCACCGGGCGCATCGAATCCGCTGACGGGGGCACAATGTTTCTGGATGAGATCGGCGAGATGCCTTTGGCCCTTCAGTCCAAGCTGCTCCGCTTTGTAGAATGCGGCGAGTTGCAGAAAGTTGGAGACAACGAGACCGTCAAGGTGGATGTGCGGATTGTGGCGGCCACACACCAGCCGCTGGCGGTGCACACCCAGTCGGGCCTCTTCCGCTCCGATTTGTATTACCGGCTGGCGGTGTTTCTTATCCGCACGCCGTCGCTGGCCGAGCACATGGAGGACCTGCCACTGCTGATCGAGCACTTTATGCAGCGCCTGGGCCGCGAGGCGCCTGTCAAACGCGTCTCCCCTGAAGCCATGGCCATGCTCTTCACGCACGGTTGGCCGGGCAACGTGCGCGAACTGGAGCATGTGCTTGAACGGGGCGCCATACTGGCCGGTGACGAGTCGGTGCTGACGGCCAGAGACATCGACTTTGGGACCGCCGTGAACTGAGCGGTGCAGGAAGCGCTGCATGAAGCGACGCATGAAGGAAGAAGCACCGCGGATCTGCAAGGCAATCAAGGCGTTTGAAGAACGGGTTGCGAGCGGCACGAGCATTGCGCCTAGTCCCGTGACGGTCTGTTAGTATCGGGCCCAACCATGCTGAAACGAGTTGCGACCCTGTTTAGTGTCCATGCCGTATTGTGCAGTACTCTTTTTGCGTCTCCTGAACAGTGGATCGAGGTGCGGAGTCCTCACTTCACGGTCCTCACCGACTCGAACGAAAAGCAGGCACGCCACACTTTGGATCAATTCGAGCGGATGCGCTGGATGTTTCAAACCTTGTTTCCCAAGTCCAACGTGGACCCGGCTGCGCCCATCGTGGTGTTCGCGGCCAGGAACACAAAGACCTTTCAGGAGTTCGAGCCGGCAGCCTATCTGGCCAGCGGGCAGTTGAAACTGGGTGGCTTTTTTCTGAGAACTCAGGACAAGAACTACGTTCTCCTGCGCCTGGATGCCGAGGAAGAACACCCGTTTGCCGTGATTTATCACGAGTACACGCATCTGCAGTTCAGCAGCGCAAGCGAATGGATGCCGCTCTGGCTCAATGAGGGAG
>PMOF01000291.1:5061-6469 GCA_003162495.1 Acidobacteriaceae bacterium | reverse complement strand
GAAACATTTCCGGTTAGTGGAAACTAATGTTCAGACGATACTCATTTGGTATTGCGGGATTTCTGAGACTCTGCGATGATCGTGGCAATAACCCACAATCTAGCGCAGGAAAGGGCAGGCAATCCCATGCAGAACCGCATAGCTCACCTGACTCTCGCGTTTTCCGTCGCGCTCGCTTGCACGCCGGCGGGCGCATCCTCCGTGGATTCAACTTCGATAGCGAAGAAGAAGGCTTCAGGACCCTCAACGCAGGTGTTGAAGAACGCTCCGGCCGTTGCATCCAACATTCCATCGCACTCGAGCCATCTCTTCCCGGTCAATGACGAGAAGGGGCTGCTGTTGACATGCATCGCGCCGGACATCGACACGAATATCAATACGGACTCATTTGAAGACTGCACCCTGGCGCCGGGGCGGACGCTGAACGACGTGATGCATTCATTTATCGGGGCCATGCACACCGAAGAGAATCAACGAGCGCAGGAGCGCGCGGAGTGGATCAAAGCTCTCAACGAGAAATCAGCTCAGGCGGCGCAGAAGTAGCAAGGAAGCGACACGGTAGAACGTTTCTCCTGTGAACGACCGCCTGCGATGCGGTCAAGCGGCACGGGATGTTTCTTCAGGTCTTGCTCTTGGCTCCCGGCTCCCGTGCGGGCTTATCGTTCGAGTCGGACCGGTCCGAATGCACGGGAACTCCGCTGACAAGACCCTGAAAGTTTGTGAGGCGTTTGCCGAGAATAACCACGCCCTTGGAGGTGATTTCATACTCGCGAATATCCTTGGCGTGATTCCCGCCGCGCATCTTGATCACCACCATGATCTTGCGAAGCTGGCCGTCGATGGATACGTATCGCATCCGGATGATGTCATCGCAAAGGAAAGAAATGGAGTAGGTACTGAACGGAAATTCGGTGAAAGACTCATCCACTTCAACCGTGCTTAGAATCGTCACCCCGATTCCCGTCAGAGCGAAGATCATCCGGTAGAGCGATTCGCGAAAGTCGGCGCGGAAGCCCGGCGACAAAGCCATCTCAAAGCCGGCCAGGGAATCGATCACCAGGCGCTTGGCGCCGATCTTCTGCACCGCGTCGAGAATCGACTGCATGGTCTCATCCACCGACAGGTCGAGGGGACGGAGATAGAGGATGGTGAGTTTCCCGTCCTTCTGCGGCGTTTCCAGATCCAAACCTAAATTGGTGGCCCGCAATGCGTACGCTTCCGGCCGTTCCTCAAAAACCGCTATAATTGCCGGTTCCCCATTGCGTATGCCTTCTGCAACGAATTGGGTTGCCAGGACAGATTTCCCGGTTCCCGAAGACCCTGCCACGAGTATGCTGTCGCCCTGAGGCACGCCCCCATCCAGCATCTTGTCCAACTCTGGAACGCCGAAGCAAAGGCGCCGGCCGCC
>PMOF01000291.1:0-5039 GCA_003162495.1 Acidobacteriaceae bacterium | reverse complement strand
ATAATCTGCAACTTGCGAACAATTGAATTTCGCTCCGTCGTTTGGCGCAGCCAGATCAGGCCATCGGCGACGGTAAAGATAGGATTGTCGCGCAGCTCGTCTTCCGCATATTCACCGATCAGGAAAGTCGTAGCCTGCCAGCTGGCCAGGAACAGTGCCAGCCGCTGAATGAAAGATTGCAGGTCCATGTCGCTTTCCGGTTTCCGAACCATAGTGCGGAAGGAGTCAACAACCACGACCGAGGGGTTGGCTTTTTCAACCTCTTTGGTGATCTCGCCCAGCACCGCGCCCAGGTCCTTCTCCATCACAACCTGGCTCAGGTTGATGAAGCGGATCGAGCCGGGTAGCTTGGCCGAATCGAAGAAAGAGTACTGCTGCTGGTATCGCAGCATTTTAATGGCGGATTCGCCGAGCACGGTGAAGTAGAGGGCGGGATGTTCGGGAGTCGAGTTGGCAAACACGAACTGGTGGGCCAGCGTCGTCTTCCCGCTTCCGGGCGCGCCGGCGATGATATTGAACGAAAACTCGGGGAGACCGCCGCCCACGATTTCGTCGAGGCCCGGAACTCCGGTCGGCAGTTTGTTGATGGTCACTTTATCTTGTGTGCTCACGTTTTTCTCCCGTTTTCAGAATTGCATTCGTTAGGTCGACTCCCGGCCACGTTACCCGCAGCAGGCTTAATGTCAAGGCTTCTCCAAGGAAGATGTGAAGCAATCCGAGTAACCTCGCGATGAGAATGGCTCCTGCTTCACCGGGCAAATCGATGCCGGGGCGAACCTTATCCGTTTCGCTTTGGGGATTCTTTTCGATATGAGATTCAGGGTCGCGGAGGCCGCGCAAAGTTCCATTTTCACTGATCCGGACCGCGCCAAGACTGGGAGCGTCCGGCCTGGCGATGACCAGGGCACGCGTGGCGAGGGACTGAAAGCCGGCGACTCCAGCGAATACGCTCAGGTTGTAGCGCAGTTTCTCATAGACACGAAGGGTCGCGGACTCCGTGGGATCGGCAGATTCGCCCGTCGTGGCTTCGTAAGCAAGCAGACCGCGGGCCAAATCCCGCATGTCGGGGGGGATCGTCATGTTCAACCCTGCATCTTTCCAGGAAGCAGCTTCCGGATCGCGGCTCGCCTGGCGGCAATATCCGAGCGGCGATTCCGGGTTTTCGCACGCGCCCTCAGCTGGGCTGTTCTGCATCCAGAGCTGCCCGGTACGGCTCTGGATGCGTGGGGAAGAAACTCAATTCACATAGGGATTCGCCTGTGCCTTCAAGTCGCCCATGTCGCTTTCCGGCAGCCCGTCGGGGTTGTTTCGGATGACCGCGAAAACGTCCAGAATCGTGGCAATGTCGCGAATGTTTCCGGAAATGCCCACCAGTCCGTCTTCTACCGCTGGATGTTTTTCCGCCAGCGCCTGTAGGCGCTCGCTCACGCTCTTGAGTTGGTTCACTTCCTGCAGCATGTCCTCGAATGGGTTGGATACTTCCGATTCCGATACCTGCTCAAAAGATGGAAAAACATTTTGAACCAGGCGCGCCGTGGTGGCCGGGCCCAGGAAGGTCAGAAACAGTCCGAATAGCTGCGCAATGAAAATGACGCCGGCCTCGCGATCCTGATCGCTCTCCGGTTCTGTTTGCGCTTCAAGGGGGCCGAATCCGCTCAGGCAGCCCAGCGCATTGATGTGAACCGCGCCCAGGCTGGGAGCATTTGATTTGGCCAGCTTCAATGCCCGCGCAGCAAGCACCTGGAATCCGTCCACCCCCACCAGCGGGCAAAGCTGCAGGCGCAGCTTCTCATAGACGCGAAAAGTGGGCGACCCCGTTTGCAATGAAGTTGTGGCAGCGACCGCCTCATAGGCAAGCAGATGGCGAGCCCAATCGCGCATCATTGATGGAGGAAGCATCGATTCCTTTCCTTGCATGTCACCGTGAGCCTGCGGCGTCACGTTCCATAATTTTCGCATGCCGGCGGCATGAAGGCGAGACGCCCGGCGGGTCCTCGCCTGGATACATTTTGATGTCACGCAAGCACTTGTTCAAATGCAGAAGCTCCAACGATGCTCACTAAGCGTGACCACGAAATTGTACGGCTCCCGCGAAAGACTGCGATGAGCAAAGTAGAACAGGCCCCGCACTTAGGCTGATCCATTCACCGGCAAACCCGCGGAGACCTGCTGCTGATCTGTGACTCGTTCAACCATTTCTGAAGGTCGCGGCCATGCGCGAGTTGGCTCGAGGCAGAGGGGCGTTGACGGGCACGGCGAGGCGGGCGAAGTGGAGCGCCAAACGGCTATGCTGAACAGGAGCCATGGCTGCCGACCTGCGCCAATTCGATGTGGTGGTTTTGGGAGCCGGGGCGGCGGGGTTGATGTGCGCGGCGACGGCCGGGCAGCGGGGAAGGCGCGTGGCGCTGCTCGAACACAATGGGCAGGTGGGGCGAAAGATCCTGATCTCCGGAGGCGGGCGATGCAATTTTACGAATCTGCACTGCGGACCGCAGAATTTTATCTCTGAAAATATGCATTTTGCCAAGTCGGCGCTGGCGCTCTATCAGCCGCGCCACTTCATTGAGCTGGTCGAGCGGTATGGGATTCCGTGGCATGAGAAGACGCTGGGACAGCTTTTCTGCGATGGGTCGTCGCGAGCGATTGTGGAGATGCTGCTGGCGGAGTGCGCGCTGGCCGCGGAGATGCGTGGTTGCGTCGAGCTGGTCCTGAATGCAAGTGGGATTCAAGTGGAGCGGACGGCGGCCGGCGGGTTCAGGGTGATGTGTTCGGCGGGGGAGTTTGCGGCCTGCGTGGTGGTTGTGGCCACGGGGGGATTGTCGATTGCGCCCATGGGGGCGACGGGGCTGGCCTATGAGCTGGCGCGGCAGTTTGGGCTGGGGGTGATTGCTCCGGGGGCGGCGCTGGTTCCGATGGTGCTGGGCGGGGATGAGGCGGGGTGGATGGAGTTGGCGGGGGTGGCGGCTGGGGTGGCGGTCTCCGCGGGTGGCATGGAATTCAGGGAAAAAATGCTGGTGACACATCGCGGGTTAAGCGGGCCGGCGGTGTTGCAGGCTTCTTCATATTGGCGACCTGGCGAAGATCTGATTTTGGATTTTGCGCCCGGTGTAGAGCTGCTGAAGGCGATGAAGGAGCCGGGAGCGAGGCGCGATCCGGGTGCGCTGAAGTTGGCGTTGAGCGATGTCTTGCCGAAGAGGCTGGCGGGGTTTTTGGCGGAGGCGTGCGCGCCGGCGAGTTGGGGAAATGCAGCGCTCGAGGAGTGCGAGCGGAGGCTGCACCGATACAGGCTGCACCCAGTGGGGACGGAGGGATTTGCGAAAGCTGAAGTAACCGCCGGAGGAGTGGACACCCAGGGGTTGCTGGCGCGCACCATGGAGGCACGAGCGGCGCCGGGGCTCTACTTCATTGGCGAGGCGGTGGACGTGACCGGTTGGCTGGGGGGATTCAATTTTCAGTGGGCCTGGGCTTCGGGGGTGGCGGCGGGACGCGCTGTGTAGCGGGCGTGCGGAAAAGCTGGCTCGTTCAAGATCACAGCGTGTGGAGTGAGCCGACTACGCGGTTCTACTGGGCTGCAGACCGAGACGGGGACGGTGGCGGTGCGCCGGCCTTGGTGGGAGGCGTCAGCACGAAGCCTTTGCGCACCACGGCGAAACCTTGCTGGGGGAGTTCAGCCTGCATCAGCTGGTTTTCAGGGCCTGAAAAGAGGTCAGTCGGTGCGCCGGCGATGGTGGCCACCAGATGGTGGACGACAATGGGCTTGCCGTCCAGGGTTCCTCGCTCGTCGGCATAGGTGGCCAGTTGGATGGAAGCGACGGAGCCGGCCTGTTTGGGGATGATGGCCCACAGGTCGCGATTGTTATGGGTGACGGCGAGGGCCAGCAGGGTGTCGAGCGCACCGGGATCAAAGTCGGGTAGAAAGATGGCAGCGGAATGAGTAGCGAGGCGGGTCGTGGTGCTGTGGCCGCCGGCGGAAATGTTGAGCAGGATCTGCGCGGCATCTGGCGCGGCGATCAGGTTGACGGCCGCGTTGTTGACGGTGGCGCTCAGCTGAACGTGGACGAACTGGTTGGCCTGGTTGAGTTGCTCGGTCTTGGAAAGGGCGTAACTAAGGCCCTGCATGGCGACGCGGACCACCGATGTGGTGTCATACCCGTTGGGCGTGGATGCAAAAGTAACGGTGGCGGAGCCGACCGGGTGCCCGTGCTGGGCGATGATGAAGTTGCCGGGCTGGGCCCGGGCAACGGACGGCAAGAGGGTGGAAACGATTGCGAGAGTGAGCAGGGTGGGTTGGCGCACAGGGATCGGCATCCTTCTGAAAGCTTAGACGGAATTCGACGGCTTACAGTTGACGGGAGCGGTCTTTTGCAAACTCACCCTGATGCAGCAACCCACCCTGGCCGCAAAAAACCCGCGGCGCCCAGGTGGAACGCCTGGACGTTTGCCCAGATGTGTGAGGACGGGAATCCCAGGTCTCAATATCGAGACCTGGGCCACCCATTCTGTGGCATGAGCTGCTCTTAGCCCTTGGCAGTAGCGAAGCGCTTGTTCACTTCTTTCCAGTTGACAACATTCCACCAGGCGGCCAGGTAGTCGGGGCGGCGGTTCTGGTACTTGAGGTAGTAGGCGTGCTCCCAGACGTCGTTGCCGAGGATAGGGTAGAGGCCCTGGGAGAGTGGCGAGTCCTGGTTGGGGGTGGTGATAATTTTGAGCTTGCCGGCGGTGAAAACCAGCCAGCCCCAGCCGGAGCCGAATTGCTTGGCGGTGGTCTCATTGAAGGACTTTTTAAAGGCCTCAAAGTCGCCGAAATCGGTGGTGAGCTGGGCGGCGATGGCGCCGGAGGGTGCGCCGCCGATGCCACTGGAGCCGGCCGGGCCCATGAGATTCCAAAAGGCGGTGTGGTTGGAGTGGCCGCCGCCGTTGTTGCGAACCACGGCGCGGATGTCTTCCGGAACCTGGGACAGGTCTCGGATCAGGTCGTCGACGGACTTGGCGGCGAGATCGGGGTGGCTGGCCACGGCTGCGTTCAGGTTGTTGATGTA
>PMOF01000037.1 GCA_003162495.1 Acidobacteriaceae bacterium | reverse complement strand
GCGCCGGCGGTTCGGCTGGACGAGGCCGGTGGTGCGGGCCGCGCCTCGTTGCGTGTGGCCAGCATATTTACCTTTGCCGTCAGGTCGCTTAACTCATGCTGGGTCGCGTTGAGCGCGGTGGTGGTCTGAACATTGTCTGACTGAAAGCGCTGCGCTGCGTTGTGCTCATGAATCGCGTAGCCGCCGACGGTACCGCCAAGGGCCACGACGGCGGCATAAACAGCGGCGCGCCGGGATACCGATGCCGCTGGCAGGGAAGCAAAATTCACCATAAATCCTCCAGGGAAAGCGGCCAAAAGGCCACCTGCTACTCTGCAAAAGCACATGCCATGCCAGTTTGCTCAACTCGGTAAGATCAATGAATGGCACAGGTTGCAGTCTTCCGACCCAAAGGGGAGGATGTAAAATTTTCTACTCTACCGGTAATTCTTTCCGGCCTAAGCGCCGACGCAGGGGCGTTTGCCGCTCCATCGTGGCTCGGGGTTTGCAGCGTCGAGTTTGCAAGGCGGGTTTTGAAACAGACTCTGGGGTACTCGGCTCTGGGCTGGCCCTCGGCACCCGTACGCTTCGCTTATTCTTTCTTCTCAGCATTTCGCGCCCGCACCTTGAACCAGATCGGCGTGCCTTTGAAACCGAAGGCCTCGCGAATCTGGTTTTCGAGGAAGCGCTCGAAGCTGAAATGCAGTTTGATGTCCCGGTCGGTGAACAGAATAAACGTAGGCGGGGCCACAGCGGCCTGGGTCATGTAGAAGATGCGGATGCGCTTGGCCATGGGAACGGGCGCGCGCTGGAAGTCGATCTTGTCGAGGAAGCGATTCATCTGGCCGGTGGAGACACGTTTTCGGCGCTCGGCGGCCACGGCCACAACCTCGTTGAGCACGCGCAGCAGTTTTTTGGCTCCCGGGCCCGTCGCTTCAAGCGCGGAGAGAAAAATGACCGGCGCGTAATTCAGATACTTCAGAACCGTTCGCAGTTGCTTCTCAAAGATTTCGCGATCGGCTTGCGGCTTGCCGTCCGTGCGGCCCGTGGTCACCGCGTCCCACTTGTTCACCAGGATGATGACACTGCGGCCGCTCTCATGTGCATAGCCGCCGATGGTCGCGTCGGCCGCCGTCACTCCATCCTGGGCGTCGATCACCAGCAGGGCCACGTCGGCGGCCTCGAGATGACGGCGCGCCATCACCACGCTCATCTTTTCTGCCATCAGGTGGGTCTTGCCTTTGCGGCGGATTCCGGCTGTATCCACAAAGCGCAACTGGCTGCCTTCGAACTCGACCACTTCATCGACGGCGTCGCGGGTGGTGCCGGCGATCGGCGAGACGATGGCGCGGCTGGTGCCGGTGAGGGCATTGAGAAGCGTGGACTTGCCCACATTGGGGCGGCCGATGATGGCGACGGAAGTCTCGTGCTGCTCAAATTCTCCATGGGTGCGATGCAGGGGACGAAGATCGTCGTCGCTCTCAAATTCCCGGTCGGCTTCCGAGGCTGCCAGTTCCGGTTCAGGTAAGGGCGGCCCGCCCTCATAAATCTCATCTTCCTCGGCCAGGAAATCTTCTTCCTGCTGCGTTTCGTCCTGGGCCAACGCAGCGCCGGGTGGCGCAGGAACGGCTTCAGAGATCGCGTCCAGCAAGTCGCCGATGCCCAGCCCGTGCTCAGAGCTGACCGCAAATACATTGCGGATGCCCAACTGGCGGAAGTTCTCAGCGGCCGCTGCCATGGCCTCGCCCTCGACTTTGTTGACCACGAGAAAGACGGGCTTGCCGCCGCGGATCAGCATCTTGACCAGGTCGTAGTCGGGGCTGGCGAGTTCGGTGCGCGCGTCGACCACGAGCACCAATGCGTCGGCCTCTTTGAGCGCCACTTTGGCCTGCGTGTAAATCTCTGTCGGGATCAGCTCCGGATCGTCGGGCACAATGCCGCCNNGTGAGCCGGTTGAACAGCGTGGATTTGCCCACGTTGGGGCGGCCCACAATGGCCACCAAAGGCAACGCCGCGGCGCCTGGCGCGCTGGGCACAACCGATCTACGATACTTCGCCAAAATTTGTCTCCTGTCGCCGGTCAGCCGAGGGACATTTGCGGGTCAATCCCAAATCCGCTGTACACCATATAAATCAAAAACCTTGTCACGGCTGAGCAATGGAAGCCTCAATTCAAGTGATTGCGCAGCCAAAAGGCGGTCAAACGGGTCGCGGTGATGCAGGGGCAGCATTCCTGCGCGAATCACGTGAGGAACCTTCGTTTCCAGAAGTTCATAGCCTGCGGAAAAGATTGAACGGTCAAACTCATTCAGAATTTTTGCTGCATTCAACTTGCCTGAATTGGCCTTGATTGCCAACTCCCACGGGGTCGCGATCGAAACGAATAATGCCGATCCTGTATCCTCGACGATTTGACGGACGCGATCCGGCAGCCTTCCTGGGGTTTCCATGATCCATAGGAGGGTATGTGAATCGAGTAGAAATTTCATTTGGCTTCTGGCGGAGGCACCAAGTCTCCATCGAGCATGGAATCGAAACCATACTCGACCAGCTCTTCATCGGTCATTGGGTCGAAAGCGCTGTCATCTGAATGAATCAGCCCCCGGTAGGCGCCTATCAGACGGAAAGGCAGCTTTTCGACTTTCGGTTGATCGATCGCTACAATCTTCGCCACCGGCTTGTTGCCGCGCATGACGATGACTTCCTTGCCCGCCTCCGCTTCTTTGAGCAGCCGCGACAAGTGAGTCTTCGCCTGATGGACGGTGTAGGCCATGGACTAAGTATGCTTAGTCCACCAGACGAAGTCAATTCCCATCACGATGGCCGGGCCCGCGACCGGCAGCTCGCAGTAAAATCGCCGAGCGGGCGGCCTCACTATGATGGAGTGAGCCCCATGGCCGCCAGCCCCAGCTCAACCCGCGCCTTGCCGACCCTGCACGAGTTTTTTGCGCCGGGTGGCATTCTGGCGCGCTCATCGCTGCCTTATGAGTATCGGCCGGGGCAACTGGAAATGGCCAAGGCCGTGGAGCGGGCGCTTGACGAGCGACGCCATCTGATTGTGGAGGCGGGCACCGGAACCGGCAAGACGCTGGCTTATCTGCTGCCCGCGCTGCGCACCGGCCAGCGGGTGATTGTTTCCACAGGCACAAAGGCACTGCAGGACCAGCTTTTCTTCCGCGACATTCCGTTTCTTGAAACCCTGCTGGGCTCGCTGCGTGTCTGCTATATGAAGGGCCGGGCAAATTATCTGTGCCGCCATAAACTGGTTACGCTGAAAACCCAGCCCATTCTCTCCGGTCTTGAGGAAATCGACCAGTACCGGCAGATTTCCGAGTGGGAACAGACCACGGAAACCGGCGACCGAGCCGAGCTTTCCGGGATGCCGGAGTGGAGCGCGCTGTGGAACAAGCTGGATGCGCGCACCGATGCCTGCCTGGGCCCAACCTGCCCTGACTATCGCCGCTGCTTTATCACCGAGATGCGGCGCAAGGCGCTTGAGTCGGACATCATCATCGTCAACCACCACTTGTTTTTCGCGGATCTGAGTTTGAAGCGGGAGGCCGCGGGCGCGCCGGATGCGGGTGTGCTGCCTGAGGCCGCGGCCGTGGTGTTCGATGAAGCGCACGAGCTGGAAGAGGTGGCTTCGAGTTACTTCGGGCTCTCGGTCAGCAACATCCGTTTTGAAGAACTGGCCCGCGATACCGATGCGCTGCTGCGCGGCAAGCAAGGCGCGGCGCAAATGCTCACCGCCACGCAGCAACTGCGCGAGCGCGCGCGGATGTTTTTTGCCGGGTTGCCCATGAGCGGAGACGGACGCCAGCCTTTTACCGGCCGCGAAGAGTTCCTGGAAACTTCGGGCGATCTCTATCTGAGCGTGCGCACAGCGCTGCGGCGGCTGGAAGCGGAGATGGACGGATTAGAGGGCGTGGACGAGGCGCCGGGATTGAAGAAGCGTGTGGCGCGGTTGCGCAGTGAGCTTGAGTTCCTGCTGGAATCGAACTCCTGCAACATGGTGTATTGGATGGAGCGGCGGCTCGGCGGAAACGCGTCGGAACGGCCATCGCCAGCCGGCAGAATGGCCGCATTCCGGCCCCAG
>PMOF01000033.1 GCA_003162495.1 Acidobacteriaceae bacterium | reverse complement strand
TCCTGAGCCCGTTTGAGTACGGTCGGATCGGGAGCGCCGGTGACCAGGCCGTTCTCGTCCACCTGGTACCAGGTGGGCACCAGCAGATCGATCTGCGCGGAATGCGCCAGGAACGAACGGATGGAATCCGGGTTGGTGGTCATATAAAAGAGCGCGACCGGTGCGGCCTGCGCGCGGGGTGTCACCGCCGCGATGAACAGGATTGCAAGAAAGAATCGTTTCATCATTCTCCTATTGCGCGCGATAGAAGCGCTTTTCTCAGCGAAGCAATCACGCAATTGCTTTGCCTTCGAAATGTGCTTCGATCTCTTCCAGGGTTTTGCCTTTGGTTTCCGGCAGGAAGAAGGCCACGGTGATGAAGTAGAGGACGGTAAAGCAGGCAAATAGAAAAAACATGGATGAGTAGCCGTACTTGGAAACGAAGGGGAGAAAAATTCCCGCGAGCACAGTAGAGACGAGCTGATTGATGAGCAGGGTGATGCTCATGCCGTTGGAACGGATGCGCGTGGGCATCAACTCTGACAATGCGAGCCACACGCAAACACCCGGACCGAGCGCATAAAATGCCATGAAGCCATACAATCCAAACGCGACCAGCCATCCGTGTTGTGAGTCGGGCACCTGGCCGATGACGGCTTTGCGGATTTTGAGCGGCGCGAGCCTGGCGGCGTCGAGGTCGGCCAAAGGATTCTTGAAGAAGGACTCGACCTTGTTCGCAGGGACGGCGCTGGCGCGCGTGATCTGAATGGGCGCAGCGGCGGGATCGTCGGAGCGGACGAAGCTGGTGGCGGCGGTGTAATCGCCGTAAGAGTAAATGATGGCCAGGGAGGCGCGATTGCCTTCGATCTGGCCGGCGGCCGAGCCATGGGCAGCGAGCAGCCTGCTTGCCAGGTCTGAATCGAAGTGCAGCGTGAGCTCCTGATCGGGCGTGACCATGGATTGGACTTCTGAGGCGGCGTCGACGCTGAGTTTTTCCGTGCGTAGAAAGAGTGTGCCGACGCCGAGCAGTGAAACGATGATGCCGCTGATACCGAGGATAAACAGGAACCTGCGCCCTTTGCGATCGACCAGCATCATGCCGACCATGGTCATGGTGAAGTTGACCACCGTGAAAAGGACATAGCCCCAGTGAGCCTGCAGGTCAGAAAGGCCGCTCTGCAGCAGAATGCCGACGTTGTATCCGATGATGGAGTTGATGCCGGTGGCAGTGTTGCAGGCCAGAATGACGAGGGCAAGAACAAAGGGGATGACGTATTTGCGCTGCAGCAACGATTCGCGGACGCGCTTGCCGGTGGGCAGCTTCTGCTCGGCGAGGCGGGCGGTCTCTTCCATCTCGCGCAACTCAAGCCCGGCCTGCTCGGGCGAGCGGGAGCGCAGCAGGGCGGCGTAAGCTTTTTCGCTTTTGCCGCGACGAAAGAGCCAGCGCGGCGACTCGCTGACCATGAGGCTACCGAGAACGAAGAGCACGCCCGGCGGCAGCGAGACCCAGAAGATGCTGCGCCATGCATGGTCTTTGAAGAGGAAGATCGCGTCGGCATTGGAAGTGAGCGAGACGGCCTGGACGCGGTAGCTGTAGTACATGCCGACCAGGGCCGCGGCCACAATGCCGAATGTGAGCAGCCACTGAAAGATGGCTGTACCCTTGCCGCGGCTGGAAGCCGAAAGGCATTCGGCCAGGTAGAGCGGAACGACCACGCCGATGAGTCCGCCGCTCATGCCCTGGAGAAGCCGGCCAAAGAACAACGGCCCATAGCCCTGCGAAAGCGCGATCACCGGGATACTCAATACGAAGGTAAATCCACTGAGAATCATGAGCGGCTTGCGGCCCATCCAGTCGGCCAGCAGACCGGCGAATAGGGTGGAGAAGACAGTGCCCAGCAGGACAGCCGCGACGATGTAGGAGAGCTGCGCGGCGGTGAGGTGCGATGTGGCCTCAAGGTAGGGATATGCGCCCGCGATAATTCCCACATCGATGCCATAGAGCAAGCCGCCGAGGCCGGCGACGAGCAGCAGAAAGAGGCTGTAACGGCGGCGCGTGGAGGCATCGCCGGACGAAGTGCCGGTGCGAATGGTTGTCTCAGGCAATGGCGCCCGATCCTCTGGCATCTAGGGCCCCTTTGCTTCCGCAAGAAAGCGGCGGACACGGGTTGAAACTGCCTCGGCATCGCAGCTCATGATGATATGCGCGCAAATTCCGTGTGAAACATAAACCGGGGCGCCAATGGCCGCGGCCCAATCCAGCGCCGGCTGGGGATTCACCAGATGGTCCTTTGCATTGACGATCACCAGAAACTTTGCCTGGGTCGAGCGCGCGGCTTCGCCGAGGGAGCGGTTGCCGATTACATCCTGGGTCATAATGGCACGCACCTGGCTCATGCGGTCATTGGCGTCGATGGGTTGCGGTGCTTCAGATTGCTCAAAGAATTCATCCGCCTTGTCTCGCGGCGTAGCCTGGTTGCGGTAAGCGGGGGTGGTGATTACCAGAGCGCCAAACAAGTTAGCCAGCTTCAACGGCGGCTCCGTGGTGTAATTGCCGTTGTTGTAAGCCGGATCGGCCAGAATGGTTTCAACGGTGATCCGCTTTACCTGCAGGTCATAGCTGGTGAGTCGCGGAGTGGCGATGATCGGTACGGCAAGGTCAAAGAACTCGGGGTGCATGACCGACCAATCGAACGTCTGTTCACCGCCCATCGACAAGCCAACCACGGCGTGCAAATGGTGAAGGCCGAGGACCTCGGTCATCACGCGGTACTGCGCGGCCACCATATCGCGCATCGTAAATGCGGGAAAAGCAGGCCCATGCTGCGTTTTGCTGTTCGATGGAGAAGAGGAAACGCCGTCGCCCAGCGCGTCGATCGCGATGCCAAAAAAACGGCTTGTGTCCACCAAGTGCTGGGGCGAGCTGCCGTCGCCGAAGAATGGGAGCAGGTCGGCAGAATTGCCATTGAGCCAGGTGGGTATCAGCACGGCGTTATCCTGCGCTGCATTCAGCTTGCCGAATGTTCGGTAACCTATGCGGCAGCCCTCGATCGTCAGGCCGCTCTCCAACCTGCACTGGCCTAATTCCGCGAACCGCTGCTCTCCATCCGCTGCGTAGGCCCTTGCAGCAGGCGCCGACACACAGGCGGCCATCACGCAGAATGTGGCGACAGTCTTGAGCGTAAGTCGATAAACTCGAGAAGACGGCACGGAAGGGGACACTTGATTCGGGATCGCGGGCACCTACGCATTTTACATGCGAACAACGTAGGGCCCGATCGTTTCGTCTGAATTCCTCTGCAACACAAGCTGCGCCTGGCGCGTTTGACTCACTCCGCGTCCAGATGGATTCGACTGGCTCTCGAGCCGGATCGTCCGAATCTGAATCCGGCGATTTTCGTATACTCGACCGAGAGTATGTCGACCCTGGAAACCATTCTGGCTACGACGCGCGCCACCGTGGCCGCGGCGAAGGCGCGTGTGCCGATGGCGGAGTTGGAACGCCGGGCCGTGGCGCATCGGCCGCGTGGCTGGGCTGCGGCTTTGCGACGGCGGGCGGCCACGGGGCCGGCGGTGATTGCTGAAATCAAGAAGGCTTCTCCGTCGAAGGGGCTGATTCGCGCTGATTTTGACGGGGCGTGGCTGGCAACGCGCCTTGAGGCAGGGGGCGCGGCGGCGCTTTCGGTGCTGACCGATGAGCCTTATTTCCAGGGTAGCCTGCGCAATCTCGAGTTGGCTTCAGCGGC
>PMOF01000138.1:8384-11712 GCA_003162495.1 Acidobacteriaceae bacterium | reverse complement strand
GATATGCCCCTCGGCCTGCTCCGGGCTTGCCGCCGCCGGGCCGTGAGTGCTTCACTGGGAGATCACTGGACGATGTTCAAAACTGCGTTGCGCCACTGGCTCATCCGTCGCTCCTTATCGACCGCCGGCCTCGTCGCCCTCACTCTCACCGCTGCTTGGGCCGTACGGGCCGCTACGGATCCAGCAACAGGATCGACCGCGCCCACCGCTACTACCGCAGCCACCACTCCCGCGGCCACCACAACTCCGTCTTACAACACGCCCGCCGGCATCACCGGCCCCACCACCCCATTTCACGAGTCCGTCGCCGCCCGCTACAACTACGCCTTCGGAAAAGACACACCGTTCCTTCCTTCGAACGCCACCACCACCACCGGCCAGTTTGTCAGTCCCAAGACCTTCCCCACCGCCGAGTACTGCGGCCACTGTCATCAGGAGGCCTACCACCAGTGGCGTCAGTCGGTGCACTCCAACAGCTTCCGCGCCCCGTGGTACCTCAAAAACGTCAACGCTCTCATCGACGAAAAAGGCGTGCAGTATTCGCGCCACTGCGAAGGCTGCCACAATCCCGTCGCGTTGCTCTCCGGCGACCTTTCGCAAGGCATGCCCAAAAAGCGCCCGTTTGAGCAGGAAGGCCTCACCTGCTCCACCTGCCACTCCATCGTCTCTACCGACGCGACGGGCACCGGCAGCTACGTCATGGGCGTTCCCGCCGTCCTTGTCGACGAAGCCGGCGCGCCCATCACGCGTCCCGTCTCCGACGCTGAAATCCTCGCTCATCTTGACCGCCACTCCAAGGCCGTCATGCGCCCCCTCTACCAGACCGCCGAATTCTGCGCCGCCTGCCACAAGGCCGCCATCCCTCGCACCCTCGACGATTACAAATGGCTGCGCGCCATCTCGCTCTATGACGAGTGGCAGGCTGCCAGCTTCACCAAGCAATCCCCACTGCCGTTTTATCGCAAAGACGTAGTCTCCACCTGCCAAACCTGCCACATGGTTCGTGAACCGCTGCCCACGGGCTCCGTAGACCCCGGCGCCAAAGACGGCAAGCTCGTCTCCCATCGCTGGCTGGGCGGCAACACGCTCATGCCCGTCTATTACAAATACGATGAGCAGGCCCAGAAGCTCGACAACTTCCTCAAGCACGCCTCCGACGGCAAGGGCGTCTTCAACGTCGACATCTTCGCTCTCGAGAAAGAAAGCGCCGCGGCTACTGCCGGCGATCAGGTCCTCGTGGCCCCGCTCGGCCTTACCGCTTTCTCGCTCGCTCCCGGTGAAACCCTTATTGCGGACGTCATCATCCAGAACAAAGGCATCGGCCACTCTTTCATTCCCGAACAGCGCGACTTCTACGAAGCCTGGGTCGATTTCGCCGTCAAGGATTCTTCCGGCAAAGTTTTGGCCGAGAGCGGCTTCATCCAGCCCGACGGCGCACTCGACCCCGCCGCCCACTCCTTCACCAACCGCCTCATCAACAACAAAGGCGAGCTCAACAGCCTGCATGAGATCTGGCACAACCGCGTCCTGGCCTACAACAACACCATCCAATCCGGCCGCTCTCAGCTGGTTCGCTATCGTTTCCGCCTTCCAAAGGACATCGCCGGCACGGTCTCTCTCACTGCCACCGTCAGGTACCGCCGCTTCAACCAGCACTTCATTGACTACGGGATGACGCAGACGGGCCAGAAGGAGCCGAAGCCCTATCCTCAGGTCATCGTCGACATGGCCTCCGAGACCAAGACCCTGAACATCGGCGAAAACCCGCCCCAGCCGCCCGCGCCCACGGAAAATCCCGAATGGATGCGCTGGAACAACTACGGCATCGGCCTTCTCGACGCCCAGCAGTATCAAGCCTCGGTCCACGCCTTTGAGCGTGTCGCCGCGCTGCGCCCCGACTATGCCGACGCCTACACCAACATGGGCTTCGTTGAAATTTCCTGGGAAAAATACGACGACGCAAAATCCAATCTTGCCAAGGCCCTTGCGCTGCTTCCCGGCGATCCGCGCGCCCTCTATTATCGTGCCCTCGTCGAGCGCAACGCCGGCCAGACAAAGGAAGCCATCGCCGACCTTCAGGCTATGCTCGCCAAGTATCCACGCTCCCGCGACGGCCTTCGCGAGTTAGGCTTCAGTTACTATCAGCAGCACGACTACGCGCAATCCCGCGACATCTACATCCGTCTGCAGGGCGTCGATCCCGATGACCTCGCCGCTCATTATCAGTTAGCCATCCTTTACCGCCGTCTCGGCGACAAGGCCAAGGCTGCCGTCGAGTCCGCGAAATTCGCCGACCAGAAAGACGACCCAACCGCGTCCATTTATGCCCTGGAATTTCTCCGCAAACATCCCGAAGTCGCCAGTGAATCCGTAGTCTGGCACACCCACGACCTCACCGGCGACGCCAAGCAGCCCGTGAAGATCGAATACAAATACATCCCAGGCGCCGGATTCTAACTTCGATCTGACTTCTTGAGCGATCAGTAAATGGCTGTCATCCTGAGCGAGCGTAGCGAGTCGAAGGACCCGCGGGCGTTCTTTCTACGCACGAGATTGTCCAGGATTCAATCCACTACCGCCGATGCCACCCGCCCCGCCCGCACAATCCCATACTTCAAATCCAGAAAATCCTGCAACCCCTCCGGCAGCATCCCTGCCAGCTCCTGCCAGGTCATCACCTTGCATCGCACACGCATATCCGCCGCCTTCACCGCCTTCATTACCTCAAACCACATCTCGCGCAAATCGGGCCTGCGTTCATCGTGGATCACGCAAAAGATGCATCCCTCCGCATACGCCGCCAGCACATTGCGAATCAACTGATACCCCGTATACCCTGCCTCCGCCGGCTCCGCCTCTCGCGCTTGCCTTACAAGTCCCTCCTGAAATGCTCGCGCTACTACCGCATCCTCCGTTGCTTCCTCCCACTCCTGTGTAAACTCTTCTGAAAATTCCACCGCGGTTCGCCTGCGCGCCGCCCGCAACTCCACACGCGGCAGCAGTTCCCGCTCAAACACCGCATCAAAATCCCGATATCCCTCCACAATCCGCGCCGCCCGCGTCTGAAAGTCCCCCTCCGTCAATTTCGCCTCCACCAGCAGCGAACCCCAGCGCATATCCACCTCGGTGCGATCGAACCGCCCTGAAGCCAGCGGCACGCGCGCCTTCCACCCGAACTCCGGCAGCCCATCCCCCTCAATTCCAAGCGCCCGCCGCACCGCATGTGCCTCCGCCAAACCGGGAGCGCAAAACACATTCATCAGCAGCGCATCCGAACTCATCGACGAATCCAGCTCCCTCCATTTGCATTCCGCTTTCGGCAAAGACC
>PMOF01000138.1:0-8349 GCA_003162495.1 Acidobacteriaceae bacterium | reverse complement strand
ATCACCGGCGGCGTTCCATAGCTCTCCACATGCGCCCGGCCCAGCGCCCAGCGCCGGTTTCGCACCCCCAGTTCGCGCCGCAATTCCGCCGCGTAGCCGCTCATTTTCGCCGTCATAACCAGCAGCCTACACCGCCCCACCAGACCCATCAAAAGCAACCAGCCGGAAATGCTGGGAGCTGCCACCACGCGCGCTGCGCCGGTCTCTTCGGCGGATTTTGATTAAAGTCGCCGCGTTTTCCACGCCCGTAACCTGAATTCAATGTCCCCGTAACCTTGCCGTCACACTGGATCGCTAGGGTTCGGATCACTAGCACAGAAAAATCATCGTTCCCACAAATTTGGAGGTCGTCTTGAAATACTCAATCGCGAGTACACGCAAACGTCTGCCGGCATTCGCTCTTTTCCTCCTCGCGCTGCTCTTTGCAGCAGCGATGCCCGCGCAGGAAGCGACTTCAAAACTCGGAGGCGCAATCGTTGACGCGCAGGGCAACGCCGTCG
The DNA here is from genome assembly GCA_003162495.1 of Acidobacteriaceae bacterium. GTDB lineage: Bacteria > Acidobacteriota > Terriglobia > Terriglobales > Acidobacteriaceae > Telmatobacter. The sequence goes on along the minus strand of PMOF01000138.1, from coordinate 7,849 downwards.
TCGACGCCACGGTCACCGTGAAGAGTGGAACCGGCGCAATCAGAACCACTCGCACCGACGCCAACGGAGTCTATTCGGTCGACGCGCTGCCCGCAGGAACCTATACAGTGGAAGCCACTGCCGTAGGATTCGCGGTCGCCTCCAAAACCGGCATTGTCCTTGTATCCGGGCAATCCGCGCAGGCGCCGTTCACCCTGAACATCAACCCGGTCGCGGAAATGATCACGGTCAATGCCGGCGTCGATTCCCTGGCAGCTCAAACTGCGCCCAGCGGCGGCTTTGTTGAGGAGCGCTCCGCTCAATCGCTGGTCTCGGACACCTATATCGAGAACTTCACATCGCCCATCGCCGACTACGGCGAGATCGTCCAGATCGTTCCTGGAGCCTTCACCATCAGCAGCGACGGCGTGGGGCTGGGCCAGAGCAAGACCTACTTCCGCGGATTCCCGGACGGCGACTTCGACATCGACTTCGACGGCATCCCCTTCTACGACACCAACTCGCCCACTCATCACTCATGGGCATTCTTCCCAGCGCAATGGGTCGGCGGAGTGGACTTCGACCGCAGCCCAGGATCAGCCTCCACCATTGGGCCCACTCCCTTCGGCGGCTCCATCCACCTGCTCTCCAAACCACTGTTCAGCGAGCAGGACGTCCGAGGCACAGCGTCCTACGGCACCTGGAACACAAAGCTCTATGACGGCGCGTTCAACTCCGGCAGCTTCGGATTGTTCGGCAGCCCGAAGAAGTCGAACCTCTTTGTCGACGTACATCGCATGACTTCCGATGGCTACCAGACCTTCAACTTCAACACGCGCAACGGCGGCTCGCTCCTCTACCAGTACCAGTTCTCGCCCAGGACAGTGCTGACCGGTTTCAGCGGCGTCATTCAACTCGACGCCAACACTTACGGCCTCAGTCCAACCCGTTGCCAGACCCTGGGCGCGTCGACCACCAGCGCCTATACGTGCACCGGCGTGAACTCCGCGTTCGTTGGCGCCGGCATCAACTTCATGATGACCAACAACGCCGACCCCAACAACTGGCTCGATTACCAATACAACAGCTATCATGTGCCGACGGACTTCGAGTACGTCGGTCTCAAGACCGAGTTCGGCAAGGGATGGTATCTGGACATCAAGCCCTACACCTACAATTACGACAACGCTGAGCTCTTCAGCAACGCCACTCCAATCACTGAAGCCGCAACCATCAACGGCTCCAAGACCTACAACGGAATAGCCATCGCTCCCTGCAACGTCCAAGTCACCAAGAAAGGTGTAAGTGCCCTTCCCTGCGCTGTCGACAAGTACAACAGCTACCGCAAGTACGGCGAAACCTCGGTTCTATCCCAGACATCGCAGCTGGGAATATTCCGCACCGGCCTGTGGTATGAGTGGGCGCGGACCGACCGGCATCAGTATCCCAGCGACCCGCTGAACAACTGGGCCGATCAAGCGCTGCCAAACTTCGCCGAGCAGTTCTGGACCAACTCCTATCAGCCATATGCCGAATATGAATTCCACGTGACACCAAAGCTCAACGTCACACCGGGCGTCAAGTTCGCCGACTACACCTTGGACGTGCTCCATCACGCCGACAACGGCAAGACCGTGGGCGACCTCTGCCCCCTGGGACAAACCACTGGCTGCCCCACCACTGCCACGGACACAGGCAGCTTCACCGCGTGGCTGCCCTCGCTCGACCTCAACTTTCGCGTCCACCCCAACTGGGCGGTCTACGCGCAGGTGGCAACCGGCAGCATCGTACCGCCAAGCACCGTCTATGACTTTAACCACACCCCTTCTGCAGCCGTTCCGACTCCAGGCCTTCTGACCCCGCTCAAGCAGCAGAGATCCACCACCTACCAGGCCGGCACGGTGATCAAGCTGCAGCGGTTCACGCTGGATGCCGATGCCTACCGCGTCCGCTTCCAGAACAGTTATTCCAGCGTGATCGACCCTACGACAACGGAAACGGTCAACTTTCTGCAACCGAGCTCAATCACCCAGGGCCTCGAATTCGAAACCACCGCGATCCTCACACGCGGCCTCAACCTTTATCTGAATGCATCTGCGGCCAACGCCTATTATTCAGGAGAATTGAATGCCGGCACCGCGGCTTCTCCCTTCTATGAAAAAGCTCCGTCCGGGCTGTGGGTTGCGCAGACCCCTGCCGATACCGAGACACAGGGGATCACCTACCAGAGCAGGGGCCTGGACCTGGGCTTCTTTAACAAGCGTGTCGGCGAGCAGCGCGTGGATGGCGGCGCGTATCACAACCAGGCCATCGTCAGCCCCTTCAGTGTCGCCAACGCCTATGTCAACTACACGGTCCGGAATCATTCCATCTTCGATCAGACCAAAATCCGGTTAGGCGCCAACAATCTGCTCAACCAGCACAACCTCGACGCTCTCACCCTGGCCGGAGCCACAACCTCGAACCCGATCGCGGGAACGAGCTACGTCGATCCATTCAACCAAACCACCGCAATCAGCGGGAGCGACAATCCCACGTTTCTTTCGGGACGCAGTTTCTCGGCCTCCGTCACCTTCGGCTTCGCGCCACGGGAACGTAAGTAGCGGAAACCTGAACCTCTTCCAGACTCACCAGCCCGACAGCGCCCTTGGAGACCCCTCCAAGGCGCTGCCGGAGGTGCGCATTGACCTTTCCGGGCCACTGCCGCACCACCCATAAGGATGAGGTAAACGCCATTTGCGCGTGAGAAAATGGTTTCTGTGATCGCACGCCTCAAATTTTTCTATTGGGTCTTCATAGCCGTCCTCGTCGCCTCTGCCGCCACTCCCGCTCACGCTCAGTTCGGTCGAAAGACGAAGGCTGCAGAGCGAGCCGGAGCCATTCTTTTTCGCGACAAGGGCTGCGCCTATTGCCACGGGGCCGGCGGCGTTGGCGGCAAAAAGGCTCCGAGCCTCATCGGCCTGCGCGATGACAAGGCATGGCCCCCGGAAAAAATTTCCAGCCAGATTCTGAACGGCGGCCAGAAAATGCCGCCCTTCAGCGACTCGGTCACTGATGAGCAGGTCGCCCAGTTGGTCGCCTACCTCCGCGCCAAAAACCGCCCCGTTCCGCCACCTGCGCCAGCGCCGCCACCCTCCCAGCCCGCTCCGTAACTCGAACGGCTGCGCTCGTGGTAATATTTCGGCTATTGATGCTGCATGGGCGCAGCCCGGAGGTTGAGCATGAGTGGCTTCTCCAGACGTGATTTTTTAAAGACAACAATCGTCGCCGGAACGCTCGCCGGCGTAGGAACACTCCCCCTTGAAGCCGAGCGCCGCACAGCCACCAGCAGGGTCACACTCGGCAAGTCTGGCATTGAAGTAACGCGGTTGGCCTTTGGCACCGGCAGCAACAACGGACACGTGCAGTCCGCCCTCGGCCAGCAGGAGTTCTCAAAGCTGGTTCACTACGCCTACGATCGCGGCATCCGCTTTTTTGAGACGGCGGAATCTTACACCACACCCGCCATGCTGGGCGAAGCGCTGAAGCCTTTTCCGCGCGACAGCTACGTGCTCATGAACAAGGTCACTACCGACCCGGGTGTCGATCCGAAGCAACGCTTTGATGAGATGCGGCGCATGTCCGGGACGGAATATTTCGACATCATGCTGCTTCATTGGCAACACACCGGCGACTGGATGTCAGAGACAGTGCGCTGGCAGGACGGCATGCTGGAAGCGCAGGCGAAAAAGACCATCTTGTCGCGTGGGGCCTCCGTGCATGGACTGCCAGCACTGCGCCTGGTTCCAGGCAACCAATTCCTGCAGATCGCGATGATTCGCATGAACCACAAGGGTACGCGCATGGATGGGCCGGTCCCAGATGACGACAATCTCGGCAACGTGCCCGAAGTGGTGAAGCACGTGAAGCAGGTGAAGCAGGAAGGCATGGGCGTGGTGAGCATGAAGCTCTGCGGCGACGGCACCTTTACCCGCCACGAAGATCGAGTAGCGGCCATGCGCTTTGCCATGCAGAATGCCGGCGTCGACTGCGTGACGGTGGGTTTCAAAAACAATCAGGAAGTGGACGAAGCCATCGACAATCTGAATCTGGCGCTGTCCTAGCCACATAGCGACTTCTGAGCGAGCAGAGGCGCCCCCCCGCGCATCGCAATCGGCAATTTGCGGCCTGCGCAAATCCCTCTTTTCGGAAGCATCACGTCAAAGCCGGCGCATCGGAAACACCTGCAGTTCCAAACACGCGCCGGTACCGCTCCACTTCGTCAGCCGGCCCCAGCGCCTTGGCGTAATTGTCTGACAGCTTCACCGCCGGCCTGCCCTCGACATCGGTCAGCTTGCAAACCAGGTTCACGGGATCGAAGCCGTCATCTCCGAGCGGATTGCAATTCCTGAAATCGTTGGTCAGAAAAGTTCCCCAGCCCGCGCTGAACCGGATACGCCGTTCCGCAATCCATCTCCGCTCATCCGCAAAGTCGCTTGCCCGCGTGAAATCCGCCGGCGTCGCCCCATTCCGAAACCTGCCGCCAAAATACGCGTGAAGACCCAGAATCTGCCCCACGTCCAACGCATCCGAGGCGATGAGCCGTTTCTGCCGCGAATCGCGCCCACGTCCCTCCAGCCACGCGATATATTCGTCGCCCGCCACGTAGGGATCCTTGCTGTCGATGCGTTGTCCCGTCCAGTCCGCCACCCAACCCGGCGCCTCCTCTAAAAACTGCGTGGTCCCAAACGTGTCCGGCAGCAGAATCAGCAACTCACCCTGATAAGTCTGTTGCCACAACTCCAGCACCCGGTACTGCGCCGTGCGTAACTGCTCGTCGTTCTCCGCCAGCGCCGCCATGGCCATCGGCAACTCATGCGCGTTGGTGCCGATCGCCTCCAGGTCGTGTTTGTAAGCCAGATAGGTGTTTGAACTTCCGGCAAAGCTCGCGCCCAGCACGTCGCTCATGGCCTTTACCACATACTCATGCCACAGAAAGCTGTGCCGTCGCCGCGTGCCAAAGTCGCTCACGTTCAGCTTCGGAACCCCGCGCAGCCGCTCCATTTTTTCCCATAGCCGGGTCTTGGCGCGCGCATACAGAATGTCCAGCTCAAACTCGCTCAGTCGCTTCAAGCTGGCGCGCGTCTTCAGTTCGTCAATCGCCGAAAGAGCATAGATCTCCCACATCGTCGTCTCGGTCCACAGGCCATGAAAGCTCAGCGACAGTTGCCCGTCGCGCACACTCAAGTCGCAGTCGGAGAGCCGGAAGTCCCGTTCCAGCCATTCCAGAAACGCCGGCTCAAAAATCCCCCGCCGCCCATAAAATGTGTTGCCCGCCAGCCAGATCAGTTCCGACTTGCGGAACCGCAGCGTGCGCGTCTCCTCCAGTTGCTCCCGCACCTGCGCCTCATCCACCAGTTCGCCCAGCCGCACGGTCGTGGTGCGATTGAGCAAGGTAAACGTCGCATGTACGGTCGGGAAATGCTTCCAGATGAACTGGAGCATCAGTAGCTTGTAGAAATCGGTATCGAGGAGCGACCGCGTAATCGGGTCCAGCTCCCAGTTATGATCGTGCGCGCGCCTGGCAACATTGACAATCACTATGGCATTACTCTATCGCAGCGCCCCGCCCCGGATGCGCCCCGCACGACAGCCGCACCACCAGCCTGGTCGGCACCAGTACATCCCTTACCGGCAGCTCCGGATGTTCCAGCCGCTCATGCATGGTGGCCATCGCTACCACTCCAATCCCCGCGCAGTCCTGGTGGATGGTGGTCAACGGCACCGGCAGCAGGCCGGCGTATTTCACGTCGTCCACCCCCACAATCCGCACCTCTTTGGGAATTCGTACCCCCAGCCCCATCAGCGTCTGCATCAGCCGCGCGGCCGTCAGGTCGTTGCCGCAGACGATTCCCTCCGGCCGCATCGTATCCAGCAACCGCCGCACAAACGCCTCGTCCTGCGCGTCGCCGCGCCACACCAGATCCGGCTCCGGCGTCACGTGGGAGCGGCGCAGCGCCTCATGAAAGCCCCCGATCCGCGCATCCACTGTGTTGGCCACGTGGGCCGCGCCCAGAAACACCAACCGCTGCGCACCCAGTCCCAGCAGGTGTGCAGTTGCCACGTAGCCGGCTCGACGGTTGTCAACCCCCACCAGGTCGTGCGCTGAACGCTCCGGAAACGGAAGATAGTCGCGGTCCAGCAGGACCATCGGAATCTGCGCCCGCTCCAGCGCGCGCGCAATCCGCCGGTTGGCCGCATCTTTTTCTCCGGCCAGCTCCAGAGGCGCAAAAAATACCCCTGCCACCTTTTGCGCAATAAACGATTGAGCCATCTGCTCGGCCTCTTTGGCGCTCTCCCGCACCGAAGTGGACGCGTTGCCCCACAGCAGCGCATCAGGCTGCGCAAACCGCGAGCGCATCATCCCGTGGCAGATGGGTTCAAAAATCTCCGTAAGCCCCAGCTCCGGAATCAGCAACCCAAACGTGCGTCCCTGGCCGTGGTGCGGGTCCAGCACATGGGTTCCCGCGCCCGGCCGCCGCGAGACGAGACCCAACCGCTGCAAATCCAGCACCGCCTTGGCTACCGTGATGCGCGAAGCGTCAAATATCTTGCCCAGTTCCGCCTCGCTCGGAAGCCGATCGCCCGCTTTCAGCGCCCCGGTTTGAATGTGGTTGTGCAGATACTCGAAAACGCGCCGGTGCTTGGTCGTAAAACTCGCAGGATTCTGATCGGGCGGGGGAGCCAGTTGAGTGGCCGTTTTGCGCGGTCCTGCCATGAAATCAACTTTCCAACTGAACTGATGTGCGCAGGGGCAATTCGAAGGCCCGGCTGGAATGAAACACTAACCTAAAAATTAAACATTTGTCTATGCAATCTTTTGAAGCTTAAAACTGAGAAAGAAGACCGGGAGCATGCCTCCATGACCGACCCTTTCCGGTGCAATTCAGGCCAACTAGCACATGAGGAGTGCCTATCTAACCGCTTGTAAATAATTATCTTATCTGCAGAAAACTCGCGCCAGCCGCACCTTTTTCCGTATCTGGTTTCTGAGCAAATATCGGCCCACGGAGTGGCATCTTTGCCTTTTCAAATATTGCAAAGCCAGGATGGAAGAAAAAGCCAATGCACCATGAGGCTTGGGCAGGTTAATCGGACCACCGCTTTAGTGCACCAGCTCTAACCGCGGTCCAGCTTCCCCTTGGTACGGCTTGCGCGATGCATGATGCTGCAGCCACGGCTTCATGTCCTTGGGGGGCATGGGCTTCGCGATGAAGTATCCCTGGGCAATATCGCAGCCCCATGCGCGAAGCCGTTCCATCACTTCCTCGGTCTCCACGCCTTCCGCCACCACCTTCATGCGAAGATTGTGAGCCAGGCCGATCATGGCTTGCACCAGGACGCCGCTATCGCGGTTCGAAACACAGTCCATGACAAATGATTTGTCGATTTTCACTTCAGAGAACGGAAGCTGATGCAGCTTTACAAGGGATGAATACCCGGTGCCGAAATCGTCGACCGACAATCGCGCGCCAACGTCGTTGAGGCGCCTCAGGCAACCGCTGAGCAACCCGGCTTTGGACATCAGCGCAGTTTCCGTTACCTCAAGCGTGATGCGGCTTACACTGATGCCCTTCCTGGCGCATTGCTTCCGCACCATCTCATCCATTCCCCTGGATCCGCGATCCGTGGCCGACACATTGATGGCCACTCGGGCATTCGGTGCCTCGTTCAAATGGTGTATGTCGTCCAGCGCCATGGTTACGATCTGGTCTGTAAATTCCGTCATGAACTCGTTCGCTTCCAGCAGGGGAATAAATGTGTCCGGCGGAATCGCGCCCCGCTTGGGATGATTCCAGCGAGCCAGCCCTTCGAATCCCACCACCGCTCC
>PMOF01000084.1:1064-4976 GCA_003162495.1 Acidobacteriaceae bacterium | reverse complement strand
GCCTTTGGCGGCGGCGATGGCGGCGAGTTATCCGGGCCCTTTGTGGTGATCGGGAAAAAGTGACTCGGATGTTTTGAAAGGGCACGACTTTAGTCGTGTCATAGGTGCGTCGAGATCAAAAGGGCTTTAGCCCCTGAGGTCTTCTTATCTTGGACGACCTTGCGCTTGACATCTGCATCGAAGGCCATGCCGCGGGACGTATATCACTGCCAAAAACATTTTCTTAATGATCCGCATTCACTCCGCGGCTAAAGCCACGCCCGCCTTGGAACGTTCTGCGGCACGGCTGAAGCCGTGCCCTTTCAAAGCGGCCCGGGCGCGAGTTACCAGCCAAGTACATACGCGAAGATCAGCGGCGCGACGATGGAAGCATCGGACTCGATGATGAACTTGGGCGTGTCTTCGCCGAGCTTGCCCCAGGTGATTTTTTCATTAGGCACGGCGCCGGAGTAAGAGCCGTAGCTGGTCGTGGAGTCCGAAATCTGGCAGAAGTAGGCCCACAGCGGCACATGTTCGCGCTGCAAATCCTGGTGCAGCATGGGAACGACGCAGATAGGGAAGTCGCCGGCGATTCCGCCCGCAATCTGAAAAAAGCCGAGCGGAGTTTTAGCCGTGGTGTCGGTGTACCACTCAGCTAACTCCATCATGTATTCAATGCCGGTGCGCACGGTGTGGACCTTTTTCACGTCGCCGGAGATGCAGTGGCCGGAATACATGTTACCGAGCGTGGAGTCCTCCCATCCGGGGACGAAGATGGGCAGATTTTTTTTGGCGGCAGCGAGTAGCCAACTGTTTTTGGGATCGATCTGAAATGACTTGTCGAGGTCGCCGGAGAGCAGGATTTTATACATGAACTGGTGAGGAAAATAGCGCTCGTTCTTTTCGTCGGCTCGGACCCATTCCTTGAGCACTTCATTTTCGATGCGGCGCATCGCCTCCATCTCCGGGATGCAGGTGTCCGTGACCCGGTTCATATGGCGGCTGAGCAGTTTGGCTTCGTCGGCAGGGGTGAGATCGCGGTAATTGGGCACGCGCTCGTAAAAATCATGAGCGACGAGGTTGAAGACGTCTTCCTCAAGATTTGCGCCGGTGCAGCAAATGCCGTGAATCTTGTCCTGACGGATCATTTCGGCCAGCGAGAGGCCGAGCTCCGCGGTGCTCATGGCGCCGCCCATGGTGACGAACATTTTTCCGCCGGAATCGAGATGCTTGTTGTAGGCTTCAGCGGCATCGACGAGAGCAGCGGCATTGAAATGACGATAGTGATGCTTGATAAAAGAGGTGATGGAAGACATGGGTCTTTAGCTTGCTCCAGTCCCTAAATTATCACAGTTGGCATCACGCGACGAGAAGCTGCGAAGCCCGCATTCCGCGCGGTTTCAGGGCGTATAGAAGGAGTTGAAGCAAGCCGATGGTTCGGCGCGACGGCGCGGCTCAAATGCGAAAGTAGTCGGCGCGCCAACTCTTGATGCGCTCCTTGATCTGCTTGCGTGTCAGATTCTGTTCGAGCGCGAGTTTTGCCAGAGACACGACTTCGTCGTCCGCCGCAAAACGAAGAGCAATCAACTGGTCCGGGGAGAGGCGATAGATCTGCGCGTGCCACTCCGCCGGAGCCAGCGCTTGCAGGCGCAACCGCTCTTCAAGCCGAATGACGCGATCCTGAACCTTGAGAGGGTAAAGGCGCACTTTGAGGACGAGAGGGATCGCAGCGAGCGACAGCACAACGAGCCACGCGGGATAAAGGTGCGGGTGATGCACCAGGTGGATGACGGCGACAATCAGGTTGGCGACGAGCATGAAGCCCCAAAGACCGTGAAAGAAAGGATCGAAACGGCCATGGTTTTTCAGATTCTGCGGCGTTGTTTCACTCATGGGTGGCTTTGCTTTCCAGCAGGCCGGATTTGGCTGAGACAGCGGGCGATTGCGTTTCCGCGGAGCCGCCTTGAGCAACGTTGGGGACCTGCGCACCCTCGCTTCCGGGATTTTCAGGAATGAGGGCGGAAGCTGTCAACAAGGAAAGATGATCCGGCTCCAGAACCGGGGGGTCTTTTGGGATGAGATGGTGGCGGCCGCGCACAAGATAATCCAAGAACAGCCCTCCCGCGAGGTAGGGGTTCAGAAACACGATGGGGACAGCATAGACAGTGGTAGTGAGCGACTCGGCGACCGACTTGTTGGAGTGGCTCTCGCGGCGATAACCGGGGACTTGCGGAATCTCAATGACCATCAAGCTCAAATCCGGATGCCTGCGAGCATGCCGCACCAGTTTGTAGGCGATCTGCTTGGGAGTGGTCATGCCCGCGTCGGGAAGGAAACTGCGCTTGAACACTCCCGGAAAGGATGTGTCGAGCACGACGCGCGCAAAATCCGCGCAGTTGTTGTAGAGCAGCTCGAAATGGGAGCGATTCTTGCCTGCGTTCATGCGGGCGATGAAGGTGTCGTCCTGTTCGGCGGTCGTCTCGAAACGGAATGCGTAGGTGCGGCGCTCATAGGCCACGCCCAACAGTTGCGCCCAGCCGTCACGGAACAGATTGCCTGAAGGCAGATTATTTCCCAGTGCGAGCAGGTGGGTTTCGCGATAGCGTTCGCGCATTTGCGTGACTGTGTCGCGGTCCACGCGGCCGGGAATCTCCGTTGCGCTCTCGACTGAATAAAGGTAGGGAACTAGCGGAATGGCTACCCAATCGTACTGGTCAATGCCCTGGTAGCGGGCGATGACGACGCCGAGCTCACCGGGGTTGCAGCGGCGGAGTTGGACGGGCGTTTGCGCACAGACGCGCGCAAAATAAATTGCATTGTGGCCGGTTGGATTCAGAGCGCCGAAAAAACCGTATGGCTCCTCCATAAGCAGGGCTGCCCGGGCATGTAAGCGCACGCAGCAAAGGGCGATAAACATCGAACCCAAGAGAGCGAATGCGGCTGTTCGTATCGGTCGCACAGAAATCGCTTTTGCCTCCGTAGGCCGGCTGATGGTTCGTTTTCCTCTGCCTGCAATCTCGCTCCGGCATGGCCCGTACTCATGCAGATGCATGTGGAGAATTTTGGTTCGTCAGGTGCCTGTCTTTTACGGCCACAAAAGCGCTTTCACCTGGGAAACGCCACCTATTGTTTGGACACGCGTTACTGGCGCATGTTGCGCGCGAAGCTGCGGAAAATTTAACAAGGGTTACGAGAGAACGGGGCTGGCGAGAGAGTCCTGATTCTGTTAGCTTTTTCTTTCCGGCGACGGAGTACGGAAAATTTTCCTGAACTTTTCATCGTGAGGCTCCTCTTGAAACTTAAACTTCTGTTCCTGCTTTTTCTCCTTCCCGGCGCAACTGTGTCTGCGGAGGTGACTCTTCCCAGAATTCTGGCCAGCCACATGGTGGTGCAGCGCGATCTTCCCGTCCACGTATGGGGATGCGCGGGGGCGGCGGACGAGGTGAGCGTGAGTTTTCGCGGAGAGACGCGCTCGACAAAGGCTGGACCCCTGGGGAGGTGGAGCGTTTACCTGCCGCCGGGCTCGGCCGGCGGACCGTTCAAAATGACCGTGAAGGATACGCCGGCGACCGCGGGCGCCGATGCGGCAGCCGCGCAGACGCTCACGCTTGACGATGTTCTGGTCGGCGATGTGTGGGTGGCCTCGGGCCAGTCGAACATGGAGTTTGAGATGCGCAAGGCGGCCACGGTGAGCCAGGATTTGCCGCATGCGGCCAACTCGCGCATTCGGTTGCTGATCGTCAAGAAACGAGCTGCCGAATATCCGGTGGACGATATCGATACCGAGGGGTGGGCTGCCTCAACGCCTGAAACCGCGCGGGAGTTTTCTTCGGTGGGGTGGTACTTTGCCCGCGAGATCGAGGAGCGGGAGCATGTGCCGGTAGGGGTGATCGATTCAACCTGGGGCGGCACGGTGGCCGAGGCCTGGACGCG
>PMOF01000084.1:0-1019 GCA_003162495.1 Acidobacteriaceae bacterium | reverse complement strand
CAAGCCAAGGCGCAAGGCCAGCCGGAACCGCAGTTTCCGTGGCACCCGCAACTGTTGAGCTGGGGGCCCGGGGAGCTTTACAACGGAATGATTGCGCCGTTGACGCCGTTTCCCATTCGCGGAGTGATCTGGTACCAGGGCGAGAGCAACAGCGCTCTGGCCAGGGCGCCGCTCTATCATCGCTTGTTCCGCACGTTGATTGAGGATTGGCGCAAGCAGTGGGGCGAGGGCGATTTTCCATTCCTGTTTGTGCAGATATCGAATTTCAAATCGAGCGACAGGGAAGACTGGGCCGAGCTGCGCGAACAGCAGGTGAAAACGCTTGAAGTAAGGAACACCGCGATGGCGGTGACCATCGACATCGGCAATCCGGACGATGTGCACCCGACGGACAAATTGGATGTGGGGTTGAGGCTTGCGCGGGCAGCTCGGGCGCTGAGCTATGGCGAGGCGGTGGAATATTGGGGGCCGATGTTCCGGCAGGCAACACCTGAGGGGAGCGCGATTCGCGCCTGGTTTGACCACGGCAAGGGGCTGACGGCGAAGGACGGCGCGGTTACGGGGTTTGAGGTTGCCGGTGCGGACAAAAAGTTTTGGCCCGCATCGGCGCAGATTGACGGAACGACAGTGGTGGTGACCAGTGAGTCCGTGGCTGTGCCGGTTTTTGTGCGCTACGGCTGGGCCAATAGTCCGCAGTGCAATCTTTTTAATGGCGAAGGATTGCCGGCATCTCCGTTTACGTCGGCCGAGTAACCACCTGCTGTGGGGCAGACGCGCTCGCGCGCCTTGAGGTGGCTAAGCTCGGGTCTTCCCACCCTTTACACAAAAGGCGCTCGGAGGATGGGGTACCCAGCCGATGAGACGATCTACTTTTTTGCGGGGATGATTACGGTGGTTTCCTGTATTTCGATGAGGCCGCATCCGGTGCGCTTTTCGAGCTCAGGAAGTAGGGCGTCGATTTTCTCGCGGGTTTCGATCAGCTCAATTTTGATGGGGAGATGGTCGGAGATTTCAAGGAT
>PMOF01000164.1:442-3173 GCA_003162495.1 Acidobacteriaceae bacterium | reverse complement strand
GGCATCAACAGCATCCAGGCCGTCTTCGACGGCAAGCAGTGGCACATCATCCAGATCGTTTGGCAAGCTGAGACCCCCGCCGGCCCGGTCCCGGAAAAGTACCTTCCATAAGCTCATCAAACGCCGGGCCGTTCTGGAGTTTCAGAAGCCAATGAACCAAACCCCGCCGGATGCCCCACTTGGGCGCCCTCAGCGCGCCGCGTCTCTGTTCTTGCGGCTAGGGCGGGAACACCTTTCTGGACAACAACAATCCCCCAACGGCATGATTTGAGTTAACGTACACTTCCATGTGTAGGGCGAAGAATGGACGCCCACACTTTCCATGGCCAAGCGGCACCTTGATCTCATGGATCGGGCGGCTTCCGCTCGATTGCATTCTGAACAGAACCTATCCAGCCCTGAGTGAACGGAGAAGAGCGAATGCCAGAGAGGTGCCTGTCGGTAGTCATTCCCGTCTACAACGAGGAACAGACCCTGGCCACAATTGTCGACAGGCTCCTCGCGCTTCCTCAGTTGCTTGAGATCGTGATCGTCGATGATTGCTCAACCGACAAAACGGCGGAGATTCTCGGCCGGTTAAGCGCGGGTTACGCCGAAATTAAAGCGGTGCGCCATGACACAAACCGGGGCAAGACAGAGGCGCTCAAGACAGGCTTTCGCCTCACGCGAGGAAGAGTTGTGATTGTTCAGGATGCGGATCTCGAGTACGACCCCCAGGAGATTCCTGACGTAATTGCTCCCATCCTGAATGGCAACGCGGACGTGGTGTTCGGGTCCCGCTTTCTGGTGAGAAAAGCCACGAGGGTTCTATATTTTTACCACTATCTCGGCAATAAGCTTCTTACTTTCCTGTCTAACTTGGCCACTAACATCAATCTTACCGATGTGGAGACATGTTATAAGGCGTTCCATGGAGATATCATCCGGCAAATGAAAATCAATTCGCATGGGTTTGGTTTTGAAATCGAAGTGACCGCCAAGGTCGCCAAGCTAAAATGCGCTATCTACGAAACTCCGATAAGTTACTATGGGCGCACCTATGAAGAAGGAAAAAAGATAACTGCCTGGGACGGGGTTGCGGCGGCCTATTACATCGTTCGTTATAATTTTTTCTGCAGCTTGAAAAACAGCTTTTATCAAATGCCCGAGTTAAGCTCAAGGGAAGCGCCAAGTCAGACGGGACATCAAAATGGCTGAACCACTGGTTTCTGTCGCCGCCATCCGCGCCGCCGCCGCCCGCATCGCCTCCATCGCCGTTAAAACCCCGCTCTTCCGCGCTCCATTTCCCGGCCTGAGCGGCCGCGGCGCCGGCAAAGAAATCTATCTCAAAGCCGAGAGCCTGCAGCCAATCGGCGCTTTCAAAATCCGCGGCGCGGCCAACAAAATACTCCAGCTCACTCCGGCGGAGATCGCCCGCGGCGTCATCACTTACTCCAGCGGCAACCACGCCCAGGGCGTAGCCTACGCAGCCCGCGAAGTCGGAGCTAAAGCAATCATCGTCATGCCCTCCAACGCTCCCGCCATCAAGCGCGCCGCAACCCTCGCACTCGGCGCCGAAATCGTCGACGTCGGCGTAGCCTCCAGCGAGCGCCTCGCCAAATCCGATGAGCTAGTCCGCCAGCACGGCTACATCGTTATCCCTCCCTACGACGACGAGCAGATCATCGCCGGCCAGGCCACCTGCGGCCTTGAAATCGTCGAGTCTCTCCCGAATGTAGACCTCGTCCTCGCCCCCGTCTCCGGCGGCGGCCTGCTCTCCGGCGTGGCCGCGGCCGTCAAACAGCTCAGCCCCCATACCAAAGTCTTCGGCGTTGAACCAGAGCTTGCCGCCGACACCGCCGAAAGTTTCCGCACCGGCGCAATCGTCACCTGGCCCGCTGAACTCACCAGCCGCACCATTGCCGACGGCCTTCGCACCCAAAGCGTCGGCCAGCGCAACTTTGCCCACATCCAGGCATTCGTCGACGGCATCGTCACCGTCACCGAAGCCGAAATCCGCGCCGCCATGCGCGCCATCGTAGCCACCACGCGCCTGGTCCCCGAGCCCAGCGGAGCCGTCGCCGTCGCCGCCCTGCTCTTCCACTCGGCCGAGCTTCCCGCATACACTCGCGCTGTCGCCGTCGTCAGCGGCGGCAACGTCGATCCCGCCCAGCTCGCCCAAATTCTTACCGAGTCCTGAGAGCTCGCCCCTCATCTTTTGATCTCTGGCAAGAGCCCGCCGAAGGCAACCGCCCCACCGCAGGTGGCGTCGTTCGGCTATGATTTTCCCTGTGATGAAAACCCGCCACGTCGCCCCCCTCGCCGTCGCCATCGCCCTCCTCAGCGCCGCCATCTCCGCACCCGCCCAAAAGAAACCGGAGCAGCAGGTAAAGCCCCTCGCCGGTCCCCGCGCCACGCCGCTGCGCATCACCATCCTCTACGTCGCGCCCGACCTCACCTCAGAGAAAGTCGACCGCATCCAGATCGGCCGCGAAATGGTCGTCGCCGAAAAAAGCGGCACCTGGCTTCGCGTCTACGCCAACACCGACATCGAGGAGGCGCGCGGCAACGACGCACCTATCTTCGACGCCGGCGACACCCCGCCCCCCATCTCCGGCTGGATGGAATCCAAGGGCGTGGTGATTGAAACCACGCCCAACGGCGATCAGATCCTGATGGGCGAAGCCGCCAACCAGGAGGCCCTGGCCTCCGATCCGCGCGGCCCTGCCAACGCCGCCAGGAGCGCACGCTA
>PMOF01000164.1:0-314 GCA_003162495.1 Acidobacteriaceae bacterium | reverse complement strand
TGCGGAGACTGGCAGGGTCAGGTCCAGTGTCCTGAGAAGGAGGCGGAGATTTACGAGAAGTATGCCGCCGAGCACCCTGACGGCCCCCGCACTGCCCAGGCACTATACCTAGCCGTCTACCGCCAGGCCGTACTCCGCGATATGTATGCCGCCGACGGAAACACCAAGAAAAGCGACCAGGCCTACAGCCGCGCCAAAGATCTCGCCGCCCGACTCAAAGACCACTTCGCCCAATCCGACTACACCTCGCGCGCCGGGGCTCTGGTGTACAAATT
Organism: Acidobacteriaceae bacterium; assembly: GCA_003162495.1. Lineage (GTDB taxonomy): Bacteria > Acidobacteriota > Terriglobia > Terriglobales > Acidobacteriaceae > Telmatobacter. The sequence goes on along the minus strand of PMOF01000164.1, from coordinate 39 downwards.
GGATGAAGGCATTCCCGTTTATGGCATCGACCGCGAATA
>PMOF01000106.1:1131-3879 GCA_003162495.1 Acidobacteriaceae bacterium | reverse complement strand
GTTTATGGCATCGACCGCGAATAGGGGCTCATCCGTCCCGATTCTTTGCCGATACTTGTTCCAACCATCACTCCGGAGGCTTTTTGAACCCCTATATTCAGTCCCTTCTGTTGGGCATCGTCGAGGGCTTGACCGAGTTCCTCCCCGTCAGCTCAACAGCGCACCTGCGCCTCGCCGAAGCCATCATGCATATTCCCCTCGATGACGCCTACTGGAAGATGTACACCATCGTCATTCAGTTGGGCGCCATCGTCGCCCTCTGCCTGCTCTTTCTCGGCCGCATCGTTGGATTCCTCCGTACCTTTCCCAAGGGCGAAAACGGCGACCGCACCTGGCTCACTCATCCCATCTCGCTCACCCTTATCGCCTTTGCCGTCACCTCGGTTCCCGCCCTGCTGCTGCACAAGTGGAGCGAAAAAAATCTCGGCAGCATCCGCACCATGGCCCTCGCGCTGCTCATCGGCGGCGTGGTCATGTGGGTTGTCGATGCGCGGTCCACTCGCTATGAGCCCTCCACCATCCATGTCGAGGAGATGACCCTCTGGCAGGCGATCTGGATCGGCCTCTGCCAGACGCTTTCCGCCATCTTCCCCGGAACCTCGCGCTCCATGTCCACCATCGCCGCCGGCCAATTGGTCGGCCTCGACCGCCCCTCCGCCCTCGAATTCAGCTTTCTGCTCTCCATCCCCACCATGATCGCCGCCACCGCCTGGGACCTCCTCAAGGAAATTCATCCCAGCAAATCCGCGCAAGCCTCCGGGGTCGCCGCCGCTCACGTAGTCATGACCTCCGACCGCTGGATCGTCCTGCTCATCGGTCTCGTGGTCTCCTTCATCGTCGCCCTCGGCGTAGTCGAGTGGTTTCTCCAGTGGGTCCGCAAACACGGCTTCACCGCCTTCGCCGTCTACCGCATCCTGCTCGGCGCAGCCCTCCTCCTCTGGGGCTCCAAGCTCCTCGGCAGTTGATTGCCCAAGTGCGGTCCACCCTTCGAGTCAGCACAAAAGCGGGGTGCCCCATCCTTCGCTTTTTTCTAGCGAAGGGTGGGAAACCACAAACCTCCCCGGCCCTCTTCGGGATAAACTGCTTCCACCATGCCCAAAGGCCTTGTGCGCTCGCAATAATCGGGCGGATCCCATTTCCTCGGGAGGGAAAGTGAAACGCACACTTTTGGTACTTTGCTTCATGGGTAGCACTTGCGCGCTCGGCATATGTCAATTCGATCCCGATCATCAACGGCCGATAAGCCTGGAAACTCCCACACTCAGTGCTGAAGTAGTCGCACACGCATCATGAGACGGGCTCGACAAGGGCGATACGGCTCAAGTCCTGGGACAGGAAGACAGAAGTTATCGCGCCTTTGCCGTTTCAGTTTGAGCAGGTAAACGCACTCCGGCAGGGGCCGGCCGGGAAGCTGATAATTCTTGGCATGGTGGCTGGATATGTCTACGAACTCGGAGTTCTCGATACAAACACCAGCCGACTAACCGATCGCTTTATGTGTTATGACCCGGCGATTTCCCCGGACGGACAATATATCGCGTTCACGAAATTCTTCCCTCCCCATTTTGTCACGTCACCTGCGGATCACAGTATGCTCTATGTCGTCGCGCGATCCCCGCATGAGAACCGGCCCGAGGGAATTCTTTTAAGCGATGAAGTAAATGTCGGGTTCGAAGTGTTTCCTCCGGGGATAGGAAACCGGGATTCGGACAACATAGGCGTAGCCCCTGGATCTGACTATAGGGTTGCAGGGGCAGATATATATATTTGGAAAGGTAATGACCAATATTTTTTCGCCGATGGGGTTGATTTCTCACCCAATGGAGTGGCTGACCAGCTTTCGCTCGTCTGGGTATCGATTGGGAATGGATCTGCATCCGTTCGCACAGCGACCGTACCTGTGGAGAAGGGCGTCACTGGGTATACTCCTTCCCCGAGGCTGGGGGCGTCGAGCTGTCGGACAGTGGAGTCGCAGCGACATTTTCGCCGCCAGTACTCAAGCGGACTTTCAGTCACCACGATTTCGCGAATGCCGGATCTGTGAATTTGACCTCGCTTCCAGTCGGAAAGCCGTAGGCGAGTGGTCCACCCTTAAACCAACTGAAAAAGGCGTGGGTGCTCCACCTTTCGCCTTTTTCTAGCAAGGGTGGGAGACCGCAACCATCCTCCCGCCCCGCTCCCAGCGAACTATACTGATTCGGTCATGAACATCAAACACAAATCCATCCTCTGCGGATGCCTCCCCCTCATCCTTTCTGCAGCCGCAATCGCCGGTTCCCAGCCCGTCCCAACTCCTCCACCCGCAGCCCCAAAGCATCCCTTCAGCGCCAAGGACTGGGCAACGCTCCGCAGCGCGGCCGCCGCGGCGGTCTCGCCCGACGGCACCATCCTCTATGGCGTCACCTTCGGCGCGGAGAAGGGCCCCACTCATCATGAGTGGTGGACCGTGGCCGCCGACGGCACGCATGCCGCCAAGCTCGACCTGCAGGAGGATTTCAATCCGCTCGCCTTCACCCTCGATGGCCACGCCCTCTACGGCACGTGGAAGGTCAACAATCTTCCCCAATTCGCCATCTTCCCCATCAAGGACGGCAAAGCTGCAGCCGTCCCTTCGACGCTGGTACTGCTGCCGCGCGGAATCGAGTCCGCCGGCCCTTCGCCCCAGGGCACGCGCTTCGCCATCGTCGCCGATCCGCGCCAGCCTGACCCGCTCGACGAGGAGCGCCACGTCCAGGAGCCGGACGAAGC
>PMOF01000106.1:0-1048 GCA_003162495.1 Acidobacteriaceae bacterium | reverse complement strand
TGGCCGACATTCCCAACTCCGTCAGCGGCATTGCCTGGGCCAATGGCGGAAAAGAGCTTGCGTTTCTCTCCACCAAATCCGCCGTGCTGACCCCGGAGCACGTGTGGACCGTGCCGGCCGACGGCAGCTCAGCGCCGGACTCCGCAACCCAGGCCCAGGACCGCACCCCCGCGCTCGACGGCACCGCCATCCAGCTATCGGGAGATGTCCGCGGCCATGTGTGGCTTCTCGTGGCCCACGGCGTTCGCTCCGAGGTCGATGAGTTTCGCGATGGCGCGCTCAAGCCGGCCTATCGCTGGCCCGACGGCGTCGTCGCCGGAGTGCCCGTAGGCTCGCCGTTCGCTGGAACCAGTGAGCAGGTTGCGATGACCGTTGGCGATCCCGCGCACGCGCGCAATTCGGCCGTGCCGGATGGCGATCATCTGCGCCTGCTGACCCATGAGGGAGATGCGCAGTTGGCCGCCGTCGATTTGGGCACAGTCCGCTCCGTGCGCTGGACCAGCAAAGGTGGAATCGCGCTCGAAGGCATTGCGACGTTTCCCGCCGGCTACGTTGAAGGTAAGAAATATCCCTTCCTGGTGCTTCCCCACGGCGGCCCTGAAGCCAACGATGAGTTGAGTTTCGATCCGTTTTCGCGCACTGTGGCGGGCCTCGGTTACGTCGTCCTGCAGCCGGAGTACCGCGGCTCCACTGGATACGGCGCGGATTTTCTGGCCGCCATCTACCAGCACTTTGGCGATCGCGCCTATCAGGATGTGGACAGCGCAACCGACTACGCCATTGCCCAGGGATGGGCCGATCCCAAACGCCTCGCCATCTTCGGCTGGAGCGCGGGCGGATTCATGACTTCCTGGACCGTGACTCAAACCGGCCGTTACAAGGCCGCCATTGAAGGCGCCGGCATTACCGACTGGGGCCCGTTCCTGTGGACCAGCGACATCCAGCAGATCGACTACGACGCCCGCTGGACGGACGAGGACCAGGAAGCCTTCCGGCAGTTTTCCGCCGTCGCCTTTGCCGGCAAGGTGACCACGCCGCTGCTGATTCT
>PMOF01000183.1 GCA_003162495.1 Acidobacteriaceae bacterium | reverse complement strand
GCGCGGCGGCGGCTCAGCACCGCTGCCCCGCTCTTGGTCTTCATGCGGGCGCGGAATCCATGCGTCTTGACGCGCTTGCGGCGATTCGGTTGAAATGTGCGCTTGGGCATCGAAATGCGCTCCTGTTGGCAAATGAAAATCTGTGCCTTGACGGCAAGATATTAGTGTATCGTATGTTGGGCCAGGAATCCAGCGGCGAGCGCTCCGACGCAAAATCGTAGCTGCCGGCATTGCCTCAGCGAGATGACACCGGTAACCTTTTCGATCAGTTTCACCATCCGTTTCACCATCCTTGGTGCAACTGAATGACGGCAAAAAAACTCATGTAAAAGAGATGTGAAACAGACCTTGCAACGTACCCCAAATGTGGTAGTATCGGGTCCGTTCAAGAAAGTTTCCCAGCGTCCCACGGAACGAGTTTCATCCGGGGCCCCGAGGTCACAACCTGGGGCCGTCATCGGCAAACAGGCAACGGTAAGCGTCGGTCGGGCAAAAAGCCAATGCTCTTTGCCAAGCGTGAGCTATTGCCCAAAATGCCGCGGATGCGACCGTGCCGGCCGTTTACAGGCGGCGCGGGCAAGGATACGCCAGATGGCATTTGCAGCTTCACAGGCAACGGTTCTCAATCCCTGGACCCAGATCCTCTCTGCGCTGGAGAAGAAAGTCATTCGCCAGTCCTTTGAGACTTGGCTCAAGCCCACGCGCTACAGTCACGCTGCCGGACGCATGCTGTATGTGCGCGTGCCTTCGCCGGAGTTCCAGCACATCGGCGACAAATACGGAGACCTGATTCAGGAGGCCATTGACCTGCAGTCTCTGGAATTTGACGATGTATGTTTCGTCACCGCCGAGGAAGACCCTTCGATTCCCCCCCAGCGCCGGGACGGAGGATTCGGTCCGGTCCCCGCGCATGCGCCCACCGCGCCCCCTGCCGCGCAGCCGCGCACGCCGGAGCAGGCGCGATTCGATTGGTCAACCGCCGCGCAACTCAATCCCCGCTACACCTTCGACGGCTTCGTGATCGGCAACGGCAACCAGTTTGCCCGGGCCGCATCACTCGCGGTCGCCGAGCGCCCCTCGCGAGCTTACAATCCGCTGTTCCTGTATGGCGGCGTCGGCATGGGCAAGACTCATCTCATGCAGGCCATCGGGCATGAAGTCAAGCGCCGCCAGCCCTCGGCCAGCATTTGCTACGTCTCGGCGGAAAAATTTACCAATGAGATGATCAACTCCATCCGCAATGACCGGATGACCAGCTTCCGCGATCGCTTCCGCACCGTCGACGTGCTGCTGATCGACGATATTCAGTTCATTTCGCAGAAGGAGCGCACCCAGGAAGAATTCTTCCATACCTTCAACGCGCTCCACGAAAGCATGAAGCAGGTCGTGATTGCCTCTGACCGGCCGCCCAAGGAACTCACCGAGATTGAAGACCGCCTGCGCTCGCGCTTTGAGTGGGGATTGATCGCCGACATTCAGCCGCCGGATCTTGAAACCAAGGTAGCCATTCTGCAGAAGAAGGCAGAGAGCGAGCAGGTGCAACTGCCCACCGACGTAGCGCTCTTCGTAGCTTCGAACGTGCGCACCAACGTGCGTGAACTTGAGGGCGCGCTGGTGCGCCTCATCGCCTGGTGCCAGTTGAACCGCATGGAGATCACGCTGGCTTCAACGCAGCAGTGCCTCAAGCAGTTCATTGACATGCAGGTGCGCAAGATCACCATCGAGGCCATTCAGCGCGCCGTTTCCGAGCAGTTCGGCATGAGAATCAGCGACCTGAAGCAGAAGAACAACTCGCGCAATGTGGTGGTGCCGCGGCAGATTGCCATGTACCTGGCCAAGCAGATGACGGAAGCGAGTTTGCCGGAGATCGGGCGCCAGTTTGGAAACAAGCATCACACCACGGTCATGCACTCTATCGGCAAGATCGATGAGTTGCGCCGCACCGACAAGGACTTGCACCGCACCCTGAACAAACTGCAGGAGCACCTGAACGGTTAGCAGCAGAGCAAGTCACTACTAAAAGAACAGAAGCCCACGCCGCGGTTCCAGTGCGTGGGCTTTTCTGTGTCCTCTAAAACTGCGTCAGGCTCAGCACGTTTCTGTCCGGATCGTGAAACCACGCGACGCGCGCGCCGTTGGGCGAACTCCAGATGCCGAGCGGGTCGCTCTCGTTGACTCCGGGATAGCGAAGGAAGACGACACCTGCGGCAGTGAGCTGCCGGACAGTGCTTTCGATCGACGCCACATCCCAGCCCAGCACCGTAAAAGGCTGCGGATGATGCTCCTGTACGGTGGTTACACGGATCATGGTCCCGTTGGCGTCGAAGACCAGCGCGAAGGGTTTCTCGTCTTCGATCAGGCGAAGCCCCAGCACCAATTCGTAAAATGCGCGTGCCTTTGCCGGGTCAGTTGTGGGGACAAAGGCAACGATCCTGCCTGATGCGAGAGTCGGTTCATTCGCCATGATTCCCCTTTCTGATTATCTGCGGCCAAACCCCCGCGGCTTGACCGGCGCTGCCACAGGCAGATCCGTTCTGCCCGCCGGAAACACCGCCATGAAGCGGTCCGGGCCTTCGCCGGAGCTGGCCGTCTCCACGCCTTCGAGCCCGCGGAAGGCCATGTGCAGCAGGCGTCGCTCACGGCTGTTCATGGGCGGAAAAGCGTAAGGGACGCCGGACCTGCGCACTCGTTCCGCGGCAGTTTCGGCGGTCAGGCGCAGTTGTTCCGCTTGCAGGGCCTTGAAGTTTTCCGCGTCAAAGCTGATCAGGTCCTGTTCGCGCTGGTCCAGGCGGAGCATTTGCGCGGCGATCGTTTCGAGAGCCCTCAGCAGCTCACCGTTGTGCTGAGTCAACAGCGGCGCGTCCGGCCCGGCCAGCTCCACATAAATCTGCGGCGTCTCCGAGCCCTCGGCGCTGTGCGTGCCGTCGCCCGCTGAGATGCGGTACTTCAGGCGCATCCCTCCCAGCTTATTCAGGGAGGAGAGGAATGAGGCAATTTTTTGAGCGGCTTGTTGCAGATCGGCGATTGGCATGACTCATCAGTATCGCAGAGCGGGGTGGGGATTGGCGGAGGGCTGGACGTGAAAAAACAGACAGTGCGCCTTTGGGCGCGCAGATTCCGCCGGGCCCCAAAGCGACGGAGGCGCTGGGCCAGGAACCGAGGCCGCGCAGTTTCAGGATGTCAGAAGGGCTGTTCTCAGAAGCGCACCGCGGCCCCCGTCTGGTAGGTCCAGTTCTCGTTGGTGAGAAAGTTGCGCGTCGACAACCAGGTCAGATAAGGATAGGTGCCCGGTCCTGGCGTCGACAATTCGGGCGCACGGTAGCGTACTGCCGTATTCCCCACCACAG
>PMOF01000151.1:9461-15630 GCA_003162495.1 Acidobacteriaceae bacterium | reverse complement strand
TTTGCCTTCGGCAAGCGCGCGCAAAGCCTGGCCGCCAACCCGCTCTACTACGTGGCCTTCGCCATTTTTTGGCTGGCCGTGATCACCCTGCTCAACATCCGCGGTGTGGACACAGGCAAGTGGCTCAACAACATCGGCGCGCTCGGCAGCCTGCTCCCGCTCACCGTTCTCATCCTCATGGCCGCAGTCTCATGGTGGCGCTTTGGCCCTGCAACGCACGTCACGGCCGCCGGCCTGGTGCCGCACTGGTCGCTCAACAATGCCGTTTTTTGGTCCAGCGTCTTCTTTGCCTTCAGCGCCATTGAGGCCGCCTCCGCCATGGGCGATGAAATTCAAAATCCGCGCCGCGCCATTCCATCCGCGCTCCTTGTTGCAGGCTGCATCCTCACCATTGGCTACATCGGCGGCACCGCGGCGCTGCTGGTGGCGCTGCCCAGCAGCGCTGTGGGCGGCCCCGACGGCTTTGTCAACGGAATCGCCCTCATGGCCGGCCGTCTGGGCCTGGCATGGTTGCTCGCGCCCATGGCCCTGCTGGTAGCGCTCAACACCGTGGGCGGAACGGCCGCCAATCTCTCTTCCACCGCACGCCTGCCGTTTGTGGCCGGCGCCGATCGCTATCTACCCCCCGCATTCGGCTGGATTCACCCCCGCTATCGCACCCCCTGGGTGGCCATCGCGGTTTACGGCGCGGCGGGCATGGCTGTCGCGCTGCTCAGCCAGGCCGGAACCACCGTGCGCGGCGCCTATGACGTGCTGGTCAGCATGTCGGTCATCTCGCTCTTTCTGCCCTATCTCTTCCTCTTCGCTGCCATGATCCGTTTGCAGCGCAGGCCGGCAGCTCCTGAGGTGCGTCGAGTCCCCGGCGGCAAGCCGGTGGCCATCGCACTGGCTTCCTTGGGATTGCTCAGCACCGCCATGACCATCGTCCTGTCCGTCATCCCTTCCGGCGACGAAACCAACAAGCCTCTGGCTGTGGCCAAGGTTTTAGGTGGCACGGCGGCGCTGGTGGGCGCCGGGGTAGCAGTGTTTTTGTTTTCGCGCTGGAAGACGCGACAGGCGCGGAGACGCGTCGCAAAGCAGTAAGTCAGCACAGTTTTACTTTTGCGCTGTTGCAACCGCATCCATCCCCAGGGATTCGCCTCTAGCCGACCAGCGAATGCGCGGCGTAGGCGATACGGTTTCTTCCCTTGCGCTTGGCCTCGTACAACGCGCGGTCGGCGCGGTCCAGGAACTGTTCGACGGACAAAGATTGGTCGCCTAAGAGTATGCTGACGCCTAAACTGCACGTGAGGCTGACTTCGCCGCCGGGGAACCGGATCGGCTCACAGCAGATGGCGCTGTGGACCCTGAGCAGGCGGGCCTGGCTCATGGAGGCGTCAATGTCCGGCATCAGCAGGAGAAATTCTTCGCCTCCGTAACGGCTCACGTTGTCATAAGACCGCACCGCATCGGTGAGGCGGCGGCCAATTTCGCGCAGCACTTCATCACCTACCATGTGGCCGTGAGTGTCGTTGATTTCCTTGAAGTGGTCGAGGTCGATCATCACCGCCGTCAGCGCGGTTCCATCGCGGCTGACGCGGGCCATTTCGCGGCTGAGAACATCGTAGATGGCGCGGCGGTTGAGGAGCCCGGTCAAGGGATCGCGGCTGGCCAGCTCGCGCAGCGCTTCGCGGGCCTCGGCCATCTGCTGCTTCTCCAGCTGCAACTGCTCGGTTCTCTCGCTGATCAATGCTTCCAATTCAACCTTGCTCGCGATCAGCTCACGCTCGCGAAAGTGGATGGCTCCAAAGGCGAACAGCAGAAGAGACGATGTCAGGCCGATCTGAAATAGAAGGCTGTTCCACCACGGCGGACGCACACGGAAAGAAAGAACCACAAGCGGAGATCGAGCGTCGCTTTCAGTGTCTTCGGCGTAGATCTCAAGACGATAGGCGCCGTCGGGAAGCGAGGAATAACGCAGATCGTGGCTTCGCGTGGTGTTCCAGTCCTGTTCAAGGCCAACCAGACGGTAGCGATAGACAGTGGAGGGCTGGTCTTCAAGCGGCGAAGATACGACTTGAACCCGCAACGGTTCCTTGGTCCAAGCCAGGGAAGGCGTGCTGCCCGGGGAGATGGCATGATTCCCCAGCTCCGCGCTGGTGACAATAACCCGCAACGGCTGCTGCTGGAAGATCATTTCGGGATGCAGCAGATGCGAAAGCCCGTTGGAAGTGCCGATCCAGACTGAACCGTCAACGTCCTCAAGGAATGCTCCCTCATTGCAGTCGTTCCACACCAGTCCATCGTTCTTGGTCAGGTGCCTCCAGCGGGTGCCATTGTAGACGTAGACGCCGGAGCCGCTGCCAATCCAAAGCCAGCCGCGATGGTCCTGGTGCAGGAACATGGGTTCAATGGATTTGAAGCCCGCTGGAGGCAGCGGTTCGGCCGCGCTGGCCACATCGCCCTGAACGCGAAGGTGTTCGACGCCGGTGGACGCGCCGCCCAGCCACAAGGTGCCGTCCGCGGCGCAGGCCACGCTGCCAAAGCGGTCGGATGTCACATTGCCGCGCACCGTGATCTGGCTCCAAATGCCGTCCGATAGGTGGACGATTCCTCGATTCGACGCGAACCAGAGCCCATGACCTGCATCTTCGCAGACGTCAAAGAATGCTTGATCCTGAACTACCGGATTTTCCACCTTTGCAATCTCATTGGAAGCGGTATCGAAGCGATACAGGCCGCTGTTTGTCATTCCCCACAACTGGTTCGAGGTGTTGGCCCAAATCCATCGCAAACCTCCCGGCATCGTCCAGTTCCGCAAGCCGCCCTGGTCGGGAGAATAACGAATCAGTTGGCCCGCGGAGGATGAAAACCACAGGCTTTGATCGGGGCCTTGGCGCACTGAGATGACCTGTCCGTGAGGCACGGTGGCATTGGGCTGCCAGGGAAGAAAACGCTTGCCGGCCCGATCTAAGGTGACGATACCGTGCTCGGTTGCGGCCCATATCGTTCCCAGGTGGTCGCGGACCATGGACCAGACAAGATTCCCTTCCAGGCCTTGGCCGGCTGCCCAGGTCTCCCAATTGCCGTTGCCCATCCAGCGTTCCACGCCTTTTCCATAGGTGCCCAGCCAGAGTGTGCCGTCGCGGTCAACCATCAACGCCAGGATGCCGGGCACATCGAGTCCGTTCGCCGCGCCCAGGGTCTGCCAATGTCCCTGGTCCAGGATGGCCATCCCGCTGTCGGTCCGGGTCAGGATCCTGTGTTGCGTATCCTCGACCACAGGCAAAAGCGGAGTGCTGAAGGTGACCGAGGTGGAAGGAATGTTCTGATCAACGAAGCGGGCGGCGTGAGGGCTGAGAGCCAGAATGTGATGGTACCCACGGGCCCACAGCCGACCGGTTGAATCCTCAAGAAACCACGCCCACGTATCGGGGACGACTCCATCGGCCGCGCTCCATGCCTTTACGCCGGATGCGGAAAACTGGCAGACGGCATTGCCACAGCCGGCCCAGACCGATCCGTCACGACTGACAAAGATGCTGTAGATGGAGGCCAGGTCGGGGTGGGTATCCAGCCAGGCCTGCGAAGAGAAGGGCGCAACCTTCCAGGTTGCGTTGGAGCCCGCGCTGGGGCCTGCACGGCTGAGCTCAAAGATGCGATGACGACTGACCGCGAGCACATGCCCCGGACCAGTGGACGTAATCTGCTGCCCTGATCCACCCGCCAGGCCGCCGATTTCCTGGGCGGCCGCGGTGAAGTGGTGTCCATCCCCGTGATAGAGGCCGGAGCTGGTCCCCACCCACAGCTCGTTGTCGGCGTCCTGATGAATGGACAGGATATAGCTATCCTGCAGGCCCTGTTCGGCGCCTAACCGGGTATAGCTGGAACCGTCAAACTTATACAGGCCGTTCTCCGTGCAGACCCAGACGATGCCCATATGATCTTGCAGCAGGCAGTTAATCGTGAGGCTATTCAGTCCTTGATTGTCCGCATCCTCTTGAAAGGCATACTGCTGCGCCCAGCCGTGAACGGCTGTCAATTGGCTCATCGCAAGGATCGCGCCTAGTAGCCTGACCCGGAACATGAATTGATCGTAATCCGCGTAAGCTAATCTGTTAGGACCACTTTAGTGGCATATTCCTGTAACTTCTGGGACGGCCGATACCAGCACTTTAGTCACGGGTAGATGCGGTGCAGGGTGCGGGCGAAGGGAATGGTTTCTCTCACGTGGTCCAGCGCGCAAACCCAGGCCACCACCCGCTCAATGCCCATGCCGAAACCGGAGTGCGGCACGCTGCCGTAGCGGCGCAGGTCGAGATACCACTCGAAGGCTTGCCGGGGTAACTGATGTTGATCGATGCGGCTGCTGAGCAGTTCATAACTGGACACGCGCTGCGAGCCGCCGATGATTTCGCCGTAACCTTCCGGAGCCAGAACGTCGACGCAGAGGGCCAGGTTCGGGTTCACCGGGTCGGGCTCCATGTAAAAGGCCTTCACGTTGGCGGGATAGCGGTGGACCATCACCGGACGGTCAAATTGCGAGCTGAGCCAGGTTTCGTCGGGAGAGCCAAAGTCGTTGCCGTACTCGAAGGGCTGTTCAAGCGCGCCGGTTTTGTGGGCGGCGTTGAGCATTGCCACAGCGTCGTCGTAAGTGATGCGGGGAAACGGTGGGCAGATGGCCTCAAGCTTGGCGGGGTCGCGGCCAATCACCGCCAGCTCGGGCGCGCGATTCTTTAAGACGCTCTGAACAATGTGAGACAAGAAGTTTTCGGCGATCTCGAGCAGCCCGTCGAGGTCGCAGTAGGCCACTTCAGGCTCGATCATCCAGAACTCGGTCAGGTGACGGCGAGTCTTCGATTTCTCGGCCCGGAACGTGGGGCCGAAGCTGTAAACCTTGCCCAGGGCCAGGGCCGTGGACTCAATATAAAGCTGCCCGGACTGGGTCAGGTAGGCGGGGTCGCCGAAGTAATCGACCGGAAACAGCGTAGAGGTGCCTTCGCAGGCGGCGGGCGTCAGGATGGGCGGATCGGTGCGGATGTAGCCGTTGGAGTCAAAATACTCCGCCGCCGCGCGCATGATTTCAGCCCGGATGCGGAGGATGGCGGCCTGTCGCGGAGAACGGACCCACAGGTGTCGATGCTCCATCAGGAAGTCGACGCCGTGCTCTTTAAGGGTGATGGGGTAGGGTTCGGACTCAGGGACGCGCTGGACGATCTGCACATCTTCGACATCCAGTTCGAAGCCGCCGGGCGCGCGCTTGTCGGCGCGCACCTTGCCGGTGACGATGACCGAAGATTCCTGCGTCAGGCCTTTCAGGGCCTCGAAGACGGCCGGGGGCACGCTCTTCACGTGGGCAACGCCCTGGATCGTGCCGGTGCCATCGCGAAAGATGGGGAAGAGCAGCTTGCCGCTCTCGCGCAGGTTGTAGAGCCAGCCGCGCAGCGTGACGGATTGGCCCTCATGCCGGCCCAGCGTGGCGATGGTGGCCACCGGCGCTGGGGAAGTCACTTGCGGTGCGGCAGGTGTGGTGGCCGGTGCGGCCTCGGGTGTGACGGCGGCAGTTTCGTCGGGCATGGGTGTCAGAGTCCTTGGCGGCCGGTGCGGCCGGACACCTTAGGATAGCGCGGGCGCGCGGGCGTCGCGAACGGGACAACCAATCTTAACGCTTGGGCGACAGCGTGGAGGCCAGAGCGTGTTCAAGCGTACTGTGGGCAAATTTGAAGCCGGCGGTGATCAGCCTGGCGGGGTAAGCGCGGGCGCTCGAGAGGAGAGCATCGTCGGCCATCTCCCCTAGGGCCACTCGCAGGGCAACGGGCGGCACAGTCAGAGCGGCCGGGCGATGAAGCTGGCGGGCCAGGACGCGGGTGAAATCGGCGTTGGTGACGGGGTTGGGCGCAGTCAGGTTCACAGGCCCGGCGAGAGACGGGTTGTCGAGGATGAAGAGCATGGCCGAGAGAGCGTCTGTGAGGCTGATCCAACTCATCCATTGCAGGCCCGAGCCGAGCGGGCCGCCCAGGCCGAGGCGGAAGATCGGAAGCATGCGGGCCAGGGCGTCGGAGTTGGAACCGCGCTTGGAGCCGGACGAGGCATGAGGGGCCAGGACAACGCCAAAGCGGAGATGGACCACGCGAATGCCGGCATCGACGGCGGGTTGCGCGGCGGCTTCCCATTGCCGGCAGAGATCGGC